>DATJOU010000142.1:0-4732 GCA_035506775.1 Solirubrobacteraceae bacterium
CCCGGCCAGTCGGGGGAGGTGTTCGTGTGGCACGGCGCCTGGCCGGACTTCACCTACGAAGGGGACGAGGAGAAGCGTCGGTCGATCGAACGGGACGGGCTCGTCAGCTGCGGGGACATCGGCTACCTGGACGAGGACGGCTACCTGTACCTCAACGACCGCGCCAGCGACATGGTGATCAGCGGTGGCGTGAACATCTATCCGGCCGAGATCGAGGCCTGCCTGCTGTCGCTGGCGGGGGTGCGGGACTGTGCCGTGTTCGGGATCCCCGACGAGGAGTTCGGGGAGGCGCTGGCCGCGCACGTCGAACCGAAGCAGGGGGCCGAGTTGAGCGAGGAGGAGGTGCGGGCGTACGTGCGCGAGCACCTGGCCTCCTACAAGACCCCCCGGGTGGTCGAGTTCAGCGACTCGCTCCCCCGTGAGGACTCGGGCAAGATCTTCAAGCGCCGCCTGCGGGAGCCCTACTGGGAGGGGCGCGAGCGGGCCATCTGAAGCGGGGCGATGACGTATCTTTGGCTGAAGAGCCAAGACTGGAGGCGCCGGATGACCCAAACCATCAACCGCCAGTGCACCCTCTGCGAGGCCCACTGCGGGATCCGAGTAGAGGTCGAGGGGGAGCGGGTCCTGCGCATCAGCGGCGACCCCGACGACGTCCTCTCACGGGGCTACATCTGCCCCAAGGCGGCCGCGCTGGCCGACCTCCAGAGTGACCCGGACCGTCTGCGCAGGCCGGTGAAGAAGGTCGGGGGGCGCTTCGTGGAGATCGGCTGGCCGGAGGCGCTCTCGCTTGCCGCCTCGGGTCTGCGGGGTGTGCGCCGGCGCCACGGCGCCGACGCGGTGGCCAACTACCTCGGCAACCCCGGGGCGCACTCCTCGGGGATCCTGATGGCGGTATTCGTGCGCAAGCTGCTCGGGTCCCGCAACAACTACTCGGCGACGTCGGTGGACCAGCTTCCGCAGTACCTGAGCTCGCTCGAGATGTTCGGCCACTACGCGCTGCTGCCGATCCCCGACGTCGAGCGCACCAGCCATCTGCTCGTGATCGGAGCCAACCCGGCGGTCTCCAACGGTTCCATCATGACCGCCCCCGCGATGCGCGAGAAGATCAAGGCGATCCGCGCCAGGGGCGGGAGCGTGGTTGTGATCGACCCCCGCCGCACGGAGACCGCCAAGCACGCCTCCGAACACGTCGCGGT
This sequence comes from Solirubrobacteraceae bacterium, assembly GCA_035506775.1. Taxonomy (GTDB): domain Bacteria; phylum Actinomycetota; class Thermoleophilia; order Solirubrobacterales; family Solirubrobacteraceae; genus Palsa-744. The sequence goes on from DATJOU010000142.1 coordinate 1,197, forward strand.
GAGGCCCGGGGGCGACCCCTACCTGCTACTGGGGATGCTGAACGTCGTCTTCGCCGACGGCGCCGTGCGCCTGCGTCACCTCGGCGAGCACTGCGAGGGCCTGGAGGATCTGCGTGCCCTCGCCGAGCAGTGGCCGGCCGAGCGGGTCGCCCCCCACGCCGGCGTCGAGGCCGGCGAGGTCGAGCGGCTGGCGCGCGAGTTCGTGGCCGCCCCGAGCGCCGTGGCGTACGGACGGGTGGGCGTCTGTCACCAGCAGACCGGCTCGCTGACCCACTGGCTGATCAACGCGTTGAATACCGTCACGGGCAACATGGACAACGTCGGCGGGGCGATGTTCCCCCGCTCGCCGTTCGACCTCGTCGCGATCACCGAGCGACTCGACGGGAGACCCGGGTGGGGCAGCTATCGCCAGCGTGTCAGCGGACTGCCGGAGGTCGCGGGCGAGCTCCCGGTTGCCGGCCTCGCGGACGAGATCCTCATGCCCGGCCCCGGCCAGGTACGGGGGATGCTCGTGTACGCGGGCAACCCCGTGCTCTCGACGCCCGCGGGAGCCCGGCTCGACGAGGCGATGGAACAGCTCGAGTGGTGCGTCGCGGTGGACATGTACGTGACCGAGACGACCCGCCATGCCCACGTCATCCTGCCGCCCGTGGCGCAGCTCGAACGCTCCGACATCGACCTCGTGTTCCCGTCGTTCTCGGTGCGCAACCAGGTCCGCTACAACCGCGCCGCGCTGCCGAAGGCGCCCGAGGGGAAGGACGACTGGGAGATCCTGCGGGAGCTCGCCGCCCGCCTTGGGACCGGCCGCGCGGGAGCCGTGACCAACGCCGTGCTGCGCACGCTGGGGCGGCATTGGACGCCCGAGCGCTTCGCCGACCTGGTGATGAGGATCGGCCCTTACGGCCGGCTGCGCTCCTCCCGCAGCCTCGACATGGCCAAGGTGAGGCGCGCTCCACACGGGATCGATCTCGGCCCGCTGCAGCGGAACCTCGTCGGGCAGCTGCGCACCAAGGACAGACGCGTGCGGCTGGCTCCACCCGTGCTCGTCGAGGAGGCCGGGAGGTTGCAGCAGCTCGCCGCCGAACGCGAGGCGGCCCGCAGCGCCGGCTTCGACCTGACGCTGATCGGGCGCCGCTCGCTGCGTTCGAACAACTCCTGGATGCACAACAGCCCGCGCCTGATGAAGGGCGCCGATCGCTGCACCGCGATGCTCCATCCCGACGACGCAACGGCCCGAGGCCTGAGCGACGGGCAGCGCGTGAAGGTGGCCTCGGCGGTCGGCGCGATCGAGGTCCCGCTGGAGCTCAGCGAGCAGATGCGCCCCGGCGTGGTGTCGATCCCCCACGGCTTCGGACACGGCCGTTCCGGAGTCGGATGGAAGGTGGCGGCGGCCCACCGCGGGGCCAGCGTCAACGACATCACCGACCCGGCGATCGTGGACCGGCTGACGGGCAACGCCGCCCTCAACGACGTGCCGGTACGGCTCGAGGCCGCAACCCCCGCAGACGGAGACGTCACGATCGCGCTCGCGGGGGAGTCGACGCGGCGGCACGACGACAGGGCTGCGGAGGCCGTCGGGGTGTAGCCCACCCGGGCCCCCGGGTGCCCCGATTGGCCCAGGGAATCAGCCCGGCCTCTAGTGCGATACGGCTACGGCTGGGTCGCGTTCCTAGCCCTGGTGGGCTAACGATTGCGCTCCGCTCTAGTCGATCCAGTGGAAATGTCCAGAAGTAGATAGTCGCGCCTCGGTGGCTCTGCTTCACTGCCGCCTCGAGGTTCGATACGGCCGCAGCCTTCGGGGGGCGGCGACGACTCACAAATAGGGGGATAGCCGTGCAACGGAATCTGACACGGGAAGTGGGGCGCGCGCGCGCACGCCTTCTGTGCCTTTTGGGACTCGTCCTGACGTTTGCCACCGTGTGTCACGCGGGCGTCGCGTATGCCGGTCAGCTGACCGTCACGCTGGAAACGCCCAGCCGCTACTTCTCCCCAAACGGCGACGGCCAGGAAGACACCCTCAGCGCGTACTACAAGCTCTCCGGGGCCGCCGACGTGACGATCGCCGTCTACACCAAAGGCGGCGCGCTCGTGCGCACCCTGCAGTCGGAAGTGAGCGAGGCCGCGGGCGGGTATTGGCTGCAGTGGGACGGCCGCGACGATTCCAGCAAAACCGTCACGAGCGGCGCCTACCACTACACGGTCAGCGCCACCAGCGCGACCGAAGGCAACGCCAGCGCCACGCGCGAAGTCGGCGTCGACACCGGAGCCCCCGGGACGATCACGGCGCCGTCGGCCAAAGCCACGATCAAAGGCGTGACCACCTTCAGCTTCAAACCCACGTCCGACGAGAGCGTCGAATACGTCGAGTTCTACGGCAACCCCTGCTATCTGGGGACCGCGATCGACGCGGAGCCCGACGGCTCCTACTCCGAATCCGTCGACGTCGGCGAAGCCTGCGAGAACGAGGGACTATCAGGCGGCGCCAACGAAATCAGCGCGTATGTCAACTACCGCGACCCGTTCGGACAGAGTCACTGGGAATGGACCTCGATTCCGGTCACGGTCGCCAACCCCGAGACGATCCGGCTCGAACAGGACCGCTACTTCAGCCCCAACGGCGACGGCCAGGAAGACGTAGCCTCAATTGGGTACTGGCTCGGTTCGCCCGGCAAAGCGACGATCACGATCGCGAACGCGGCCAACGAAACCATCAAGACGGTGGCCTCCGAAGCGGCGGTCGGCTACGGCTGGAACTCGTTCCAGTGGGACGGTACCAACCAGTCGTCGCAGCCACAGCCCGACGGCGAATACAAATACACCGTAACCGCGAGCGACGGGTTCGGGTCCCCGGCGGTTGCCACGGGACGGATCGGGATCGACCGAGAGGCGCCGGGGACGATCACCTCGCCCGCCACCGGAGCCACGATCTCCGGGACGACCCACCTTGTCTTCAAACCGGCCGGAACGGCGGTCGTCCAGAGCGTGGCGTTCTACGGCCGCTGCAACAACCACTACGACTGCTATCTGGGTGAGAGTGACGAACCTGAACCCGACGGAACCTTTCGTGCCGAAGCCGACGTCAGCGAACTCTCAAACGGGAGCAACGCGATCATCGCCGAGGTGTACTCGCGGGATGCGTTCGGCACATGGCACTACGAATGGGTCGAAATACCGGTCAGGGTGGAAGCGCCGGAGATCATCGAAGTCGAAACGGCCGACCACTACTTCGGCAACAGCGAGGAACCCAGTACCGAAGTCGAATTCGTGATCAGCTCGCCAGGCGAAGTCACGGTCGCGATCGAGAACGAACACGGCGAAACGGTCGCGACGCCGAAGATCCTGAGCGAAGCGGAAGTCGAAGAACTCGAAGAACAGGAAGAAGGCGCAGAAGTAGAAGGGGAACTGTACGGATACTGGGGCTACTTCATCTGGAACGGCAAGAACTCCCACGGACAGCCCGTTCCCGAAGGCATATACACGTACACGATCACGGCCAGCGACGGCGTCGGCGCGCCGGCGAGCGTGTCGGGGCGGCT
>DATJOU010000143.1:0-3620 GCA_035506775.1 Solirubrobacteraceae bacterium
TGACCCCGCCCCCACCCGTGCTCGCGAGGGCGACCACCGCCAGCACGATCGCTGCCGCCGCCAGCCCGCCGGCGGCGCCGATCGCCCAGCGCCGCGGGGACCTCCTGGCCGTGCGCCGAAGCGGTGCCGTGCGTCCCCGCCCGAGGGCGGGTTCGGGCTCGCCTGCCCCGGAGCCCTCGGCCCCGGCGACAACGGCGCCGGCGGCGTCGGCCTCGGCCGGCTCTCTCGCGACGGCCGACATCACCCGCTGCTTGAGCCCCGCCGGAGCACTCAGCTGGGGCGCGGCCAGCGGCAGCGCGTCGGCCGCAACCTGCAGGCGGTCGACCTCGGCGCGACACTCGGCGCAACCCTCGAGGTGGATCGTGAACCGCTCGTCCTCCTCGGCGGTGAGCGCGCCGAGCACGTATGCGGCGGCGTCGTCGAAGAAGGCGTCGCCGCCGGCACCGGACGCCGCGCTCACGGCAGCGCCTCCGCGGGTTGGGTGAGTGACGAGCGCATCTTCGCCAGACCGAGCCGCATGCGTCCCTTCACCGTGCCGACCGGCGTGTCCAGCAGCGAGGCGATCTCGACATGGGTCATGCCCGCAAAGTAGGCGAGCTCGATCACCCGGCTCTGCTCCTCGGGGAGCTGCCCGAGGGCGTCACGTACTTCACGGGCCTCCTCGCGGCGGGCCACCTCGAGGTCGGTCCGCTCCGGCGCGGGCAGGCGCAACTCGATGCCCTCGTCGTTGACGACCCCGCGGTCGCGGACCCCGCGGCGGCGGACCCCGTCGATGGCGCGGTTGTGGACGATCCCCAGGACCCAGGTGCGCACGCTGCCGCGGGCGCGGTCGTAGCGGGCCCGCGAGCGCCACAGCGACAGGAACGCCTCCTGGGTGACGTCTTCGGCGAGCGCGCGCTGCCCGCAGATCCGCATCGCCAGCGAGAACGCGGCCTCGGAGTGGCGGTCGTAGATGACCTCGAACGCGTGCGCGGAGCCTTTGTAGACGAGCTGCATCAGCTCCTCGTCGGCGAGCACCCCCAGGGGCTCGTCCGGCGGGCCTGCGCCCGTCCCCCTCAGCGACTTGAACATCACGGCAATTGTTACGCCGGCGGGGGCCGGGCGGATCACCCGCCGGCCGGCTCCACCGTTAGCGCGGGTCCCGCCACATCTTCCACATCGGCGGCCCGGACAGCAGCCGGATCTCCTCCGTGACCTGAAACCCGTGCCGCGAGTAGAAGGCGATGTTGCTCTCCTTCGAGGACTCCAGGTAGGCCCCGACGCCGTCGGCGTCGCAACGTTCGAGCACCGGCCTCATGACCGCCGAGCCGAGCCCCTGCCCCTGGGCGCTCGGGTCGGTGCCGAGCACCGCCAGGTACCAATGCGGCGGGTCGTGGGGGTGGCGCTGCTCGAGTTTCTCCCACCCGATCGCCGCGATCGGCATGCGTCCGATCAGCCGTGGATGGGCGAAGGCCGGCACCATCGCGGCCACTTCCCCGAACGACATCTTCCAGCGCCCGGGGGGCGCCCACAGGGCGGCGCAGCGGCGCTCGCCGTCGGTCCACACCTCCTGTTCGGCCAGCAGCTGCTTCATGCGCGTCCCCTGGAAGCGTTCGAGCGCCTTCAGGCGCAGCTTGTCGGGCGGGAAGGCCCATTCGGCCACGGGATCGTCCAGGAAGGCGCGGGCCAGCACGCCCGAGAGGGCCGGGAGGTCCGCTTTCGTCACGCGCTCCAGGCTGGGCGGCGAAGCTGCCATGCCTGCATTGTCCCCGGCTGCGAGTCCGAATGTCAGGACGCTAGGCTTCGGCGCCCATGCCAGACGAGTCGAGCCCGCCGGAAGCCGCATACCACCTGCTCCTGGACCCGGAGGAGGTGCCGGTCACCACCAGCGCCCTGAACCTCCTGATCTCCGACGAGGCGCACCAGCCCGACATCCGGCGGCTGGCGCGCGAGGTGCTCGCCGAGCTGGAGGGCGATCCCGACGAGTTCGGGGTGCTGTCGGTCGCGCTCACCCCAGGGCAGCTGAAGATCACCCACACCGCCGTGCACCTGCTGCTCGACGACCTCCAGCGCGAGCAGGCCGACGAGATGCAGGTGCTGCACTCGATCCTCTCCAAGCTCCCCGACGAGCACGCGATCCGGGCGATCACCATCTAGTCAGCATGGATGCCGGGGTGGGCTGGCCCTCGGCGTTCGCATCTTTCGCGGGTTAGCGTCGCGGCGTTGTCGAAAACCGCTGCGGCCAGTGCCGCATACGAAGGAGGACCAGCCCGTGTCTGACGTTAGCTCTACAGCCCCTGTTGATGTGCGTTTGTGGGTGGCGCTTGATGTGCACAAGCTCTCGATCGTGGCGGCCTCGTTGCCGGCGGCGGGTGGGCAGCCAGAGTTGCATCGGATCGAGACGACCGAGCGTGCAATCCGGCGGTTTATCGAGCGGCTGGGTGGTGCGCAGGGTCTTGCGTGCTGCTACGAGGCGGGGCCTGGAGGGTTCGACTTGCTGCGGCTGCTGTCCCGGATCGGGGTCGCGTGTGACGTGGTCGCTCCCTCATTGGTGCCCGTGCGGGCGGGGGATCGCGTCAAGACCGACCGCCGCGACGCCCAGAAGCTGGTGCGGCTGTTCCGCGCGGGCGAGCTCACGTTCGTCGCGCCGCCCTCGCCGGCGACGGAGGGGCTGCGGGATCTGATGCGCTGTCGTGATGATCTGCGCTGCGCGCGTACCGCGGCGCGCCACCGGGTCGCTAAGCAGCTTCTGCGCCACGGGCGTATCTACCGTGAGGGCAAGAAGGCGTGGACCAAGATGCACCGTGAATGGGTCGCGCGCCAGCGCTTGGATGATGCGCTTGCCCAGAGGGCGTTGGAGCAGATGCTGATCCACCTCGACGGGCTGGACCGGCAGATAGATGCGCTCGACCGCGACCTCGAGCAGATCGCCTCGCGCGAGCCGTGGCGAGAAGCAGTCAAGCGCCTCTGTGCGTTCCGCGGGATTAGGACACGCACGGCGCTGGGACTGATCGCCGAGATCGGGGACTTCCGCCGCTTCAGTCATCCGCGGGAGCTCGCGAGCTATCTGGGAATCACTCCGAGTGAGTACTCCTCTGGCCAGCAGCAGCACCGCGGCCACATCACCAAGACCGGCAACCGGCACGCCCGCAGGCTGCTGATCGAGGCCGCCTGGAACTACCGACACCGCCCACGCCGTCCCGATCGCGATCCACAGCCGAGCGAGCGCGCCTGGCAGGCGCAGATCCGGCTGCACCGACGGTGGGGCCACCTCGCGCTCAACGGCAAGCCCCATAACGTCGCGAACGTCGCGATCGCCCGCGAGCTGACGGCCTTCCTATGGGCCGAGATGACCAACCAGCCAACCCGAAAGGAGCCCGTGTCCTAGAAACCCCGTGCTGGGGTGGGGCGGCCAGCGTCGGCGCCCGGAGGACCCTCGTCCGATCTATGCGATCCCAACTCGCGACTCTAGTTCGAGGCAGCTCACGACCGGACACTGTCATGCGGTACCGACCCGCGAATCTCAGAGTGACAGTCGTCGCTGCCGCCGCGCTGGTCGCCCGACCCCAGCGCCCACCACCATGAAAAAACGATCAACCCAGCCAACAGCCGCCCTTGACAGCGGCATCCATCTCAGATCG
>DATJOU010000144.1:0-2245 GCA_035506775.1 Solirubrobacteraceae bacterium
CGGCGATCGCCGGGAGTCCGAGCACGACCCCCTCCAGGGCGGCCGCCACCGTCCCGGAGTAGGTGATGTCGTCGCCGAGGTTGGCGCCGTGGTTGATCCCGGAGATCACCAGGTCGGCGGCGAAGCCCTCGACCAGGCCGAGGCTCGCCAGGCGCACGCAGTCCACCGGAGTGCCGTCGGTGGCGTAGCCGCTGGAGCCGTCGGCGAACGGGACCTCAGCCACCCACAGCGGGCGCCGGGTGGTGATCGAGCGGGCCATCGCCGAGCGGTTCCCGTCGGGGGCGATCACCGCCAGGCGCACCCCCTCGAGCTCGACGAGCGCCCGGCGCAGGGTCTGGAGGCCTTCGGCCTCGATCCCGTCGTCGTTGGTGAGCAGCACATTGAGCATTCGACCCCCAGGATAGGCGCCGCTGCGGCCCCCGCTGTTGAACAGCCGGTGAAGCGGTGCGCCGTCAGGCGCCGTAGGAGACGCTCGCCAGCGCCAGCCCGTGGGCGGGGGCGGTGCGCCCGGCGGCGCTGCGGGGAGCGCCCTCCAGCAGCCCCCGGAAGTGCTCGAGATCGCGCCGCCCGGCGGCCACTTCGAGCATCGTCCCGACCAGCACCCGGTTCATGTGGCGCATGAACGTGTCGGCCTCGATCCAGAACTCCAGCAGCTCCCCCTCCCCCACCCATTCGGCCCGCATCACGTCGCGGACGAAGCGGACGTGCTCGGTGTCGGTGGGGGTGAAGGCGGTGAAGTCGTGGCGCCCGAGCAGGGCGGCGGCGCATTCGGCCAGCGCCCCCCGGTCCACCTTCGCGAACCACCAGTAGGCGCGCCCGCGCTCGAACACCGAGCGGGTCCGGCGGGCCAGCACGCGGTAGCAGTAGGTGCGGCTGCGAGCATTGCGGCGGGCGTCGAAGCCCTCCGGCGCCGGTTCTGAGGAGAGCACCGCCACGTCCGGCGGGAGGAGCCCGTTGAGACGCAGCGGGTCGACGGCCTCGTGGGGGTAGCTGGCCACCTGGGCCCAGGCGTGGACGCCGCGGTCGGTGCGCCCTGCGACCGTCAGGCGCAGCGGACGACCCTCCCCGTCGGTGGGCCCGAGGACGGTCGTGAGGGCCCGCTCGAGCTCCTCCTCGACGGTCCGCTCACCGGGCTGGCGGGCCCAGCCGCAGAAGCCGGCGCCGTCGTACTCGAGCGTGAGCTTGGTGACCATCGGCAGACGCCGGGGCGGCGCCCGGAGGCCCTACACCAGCTCGATGTAGACCATCTGGGTGGCGTCCCCGCTGCGCACCGGATCGAGCTTGAGGATGCGCGTGTAGCCACCCGGACGCTCCGCGTAACGGGGGGCCAGCTCGTCGAACAGCTTGTGGACCGCGAACTTGTCCTGGGAGAGGGTCGAGAGGGCCTGGCGGCGGGCATGCAGGTCGCCCCGCTTGGCCAGCGTGATCAGTTTCTCGACCTCGGGGCGGACGGCCTTCGCCTTGGCCTGCGTGGTTTTGATCCGCTCGTGCTCGATCAGCTCCTTGGACAGGTTCATCAGCAGCGCCTTGCGGTGGGCCGAGTCGCGGCTCAGCTTGTTGCGTGTCTTCTGGTGGCGCATGGGGCGGTGGCGAAGGCTATCGGTCGTTCGCGGGCGTCGGGTCGCTGGGGCGGGACTCGGCGGGGGTCAGTCCTGGCGCAGGGCCAGACCGCGGGAGTGGAGCGTTTCGATGACCTCGTCGATCGACTTTTTGCCGAAGTTTGGGATCGCGTTGAGCTCCGCCTCGGACTTCGAGATCAGGTCCCCGACGGTCTGGATGCCGGCCCGCTTGAGGCAGTTGTAGGAGCGCACCCCGAGCTCGAGCTCCTCGATCAGGATCCCGTACTCCTCGCCCTGGAGGGGCGGGGGGGCGCCACCGGGGCCGACCGTCAGGCCGTGGCCGTCGAGCTGGCCGCCGGGGGCCGCCCGCAGCTCCTGGATGCGGTCGGCGTCGGTGAAGATCGCCAGCTGGCTGATCAGCAGCTCGGCCGCCTCACGGAGCGCCGCCTGGGGGTCGATCGAGCCGTCGGTCTCGATGTCCAGGGTGAGCTTGTCGAAGTCGGTCTTCTGCCCCACGCGGGCCTGCTCGACCGCGTAGGCGACGCGGCGGACGGGGGAGAAGATGGAGTCGATCGGGATCACCCCGATCGGCTGGTCGGCGGACTTGTTCTCCTCGGCGGGACGGTAGCCGCGTCCGCGTCCGATCGTCATGTACAGCTCGAGCTTGGTTTTCTTCTCGAGCGTCG
>DATJOU010000145.1:0-4010 GCA_035506775.1 Solirubrobacteraceae bacterium
GGGGTTGGTCGCCCCGCGTCGACCGAGCGTCGCCGCCGGCGGCGACGCGACAAGACCGCCCTGGTGCTCGGCGGGGGCGGCTTCACCGGGGGCGTGTACGAGATCGGGGCCCTCAGAGCCCTGGATCTACTGGCCGTGAACAGCACGGTCAACAACTTCGACGTCTACGTGGGGACCTCGGCCGGGTCGTTCATCGCCGCCCTCTGCGCCAACGGGGTGACCCCCGAGGAGATGATGCGGGTGGTCACTCGCCAGGGCCAGCTCCCCTTCAAGGACATCGGCCTCGGGGACCTGCTGCGGCCGAACTTCATGGACTACCTGCGCAAGGGCGTCACGATGCCCCTGCGTGCAATCGAGATTGCACGCTCGATGCTCTCCCAGCCCGGGGGAATGTCGCTGATGGACGTGTTCGTGGGCCTGGCCGACGGGCTCCCGTCGGGGATCTACAACGGGTCGGGGATCGAGGGCTACCTGCACAACGTCCTCTCCGAGCCGGGCCGCACCGACAACTTCGGAGAGCTCGACTGTGAGCTCTACCTGACGGCCACCGACCTCGACACCTGCGAGCGGGTCGTGTTCGGGGTCCAGGGGGTGGGGGGGTCCGAGGACGTCCCGATCTCCACCGCCGTGAGGGCCTCCGGGGCGCTGCCGATGGTGTACGCCCCCGTGAAGGTCCACGATCGGGAGCTGATCGACGGGGGGATCGTGTCCACCACCAACCTCGACCTGGCGATCCAGGCGGGGGCCAAGCTGGTGGTCGTTATCAACCCCATCGTCCCGTTCGTGAACGACTTCACCGGGCGCGTGCGGACGATGCGGGGACAACGCCCGCGGCGCATCTCCGACATGGGCTTCGCCCAGATCGGCTACCAGGTCTTCAAGCTCGTCGCCCACCAGCGGCTGCACGAACTGGCCAAGGGCTGGGAGCAGCGCTACCCGGGCGTTGACATCGTCCTGATCGAGCCCGAACCCGACGACGAGCTGATGTTCCAGACCTCGATGATGAGCTTCACCTCGCGGGTGGAGATCGCCCGCCACGGGTTCGAGTCGGTCACCAAGCAGCTCGCCGGGGAATACGACCGCTACCACGAAGTCGCCGAGCGCCACGGCTTCGAGATCTCACCCAAGCGCCTACGTCAGGTGGTCGAGCACTTCGACGACCCGGAGGAGGACGTCAGCGCCTGGCGGAAGATCCTCGAAGGGACCACCTCGGCGCTGCTGCGCCAGTCCGGCTCGGCCGGCTAATCCGTCCTCTCGACGGCTTCCTCGAGCGCTTCCACCAAGCGGCCGGAGCCCACCACCGGCAACGTGATACGCACGTGTTCGGGCTCCCCCAGCGCGTCCCCGGCCGCAACCACGATGCCGCGGATGCCGAGCCGCGAGGCCAGCTCTGCGCCGGACAGTCCGGTGTGGGAGACCCACAGGAAGTTGGCCTGGCTGTCGGCGACCTCGAAGCCGCGACTGCGTAGGGCCTCGGTCAGCTCGTCGCGGCGCTCCCGTACCGCCTCGGTGCGCGTCTGGATCAGCTCGGTGGTCGACCGGACCGCCTCCAGGGCGCCGGCCTGGGAGACCTCCGAGACGCCCAAGTCGGGATCCAGCTCCGCCAGCAGCTCCTCGGCGCCGGGGCCCCCGATCGCGTAGCCGATCCGCAGCCCCGCCAGGCCCCAGGCCTTCGAGAAGGAGCGGAACACGAGCAGCTGCGGGAACTCCTCGAGGAGCCCCACCGAGGAGTCGATCGGCTGGGCGTCGGCGAAATCCACGAGCGCCTCGTCGAGCAGCACCCCCACGCCCTGGGGCAGGCCCTCGAGCAGCCGGCGCAGCTCGGCGGTGGCCAGCAGCTCGCCGGTGGGGTCGTTGGGGCTCGCCAGCGCGATCACCCTCACGTCGGGCTCGTGGGCGGCCCTCAGCAGCGCGTCGATGCCTCCCTCCACCCGTTCCGGGCGCCCGTGGGCGCGGCGGGCCATCAGCGGGAACAGGGGGTAGGAGGGCCACGGTGTCAGCAGCCGCTGGCCCGGCTCGATCAGCGCCCGGGTGGCGGCGCTCAGCAGCTCGGCGGCGCCGTTGCCGAGGATCAGGCGGTTCTGTGGCACCCCGTGACGCTCGGCCAACGCGCGCCTCAGCTCCGACCCGCTCAGGTGGGGGTAGCGGTACATCCCCCGGCGGGCGATGTAGGTGATCGCGCCCACCACCCGGGGGTGGGGGAGCTCCGGCCAGGTCGTCTGCGAGAGGTCGAGCGTCTGGATCTTCGCCAGCGCGTTGCGCTTGCGCTCGGCCGCCTGCTCGCGGAGTCCGGCGTTGACCTCCTCCACGGACATGCCTTCGAACTGTCGGTAGTAGTCGAGCAGACCCACGACTTCGCCTTTTCTAGCAGCGCCCCGGTCGCACACCCCGGGCTCCGGGATCTCCAGGAGAGCCCGCGGGGAGGGCTCGCGGCAGGCTCAGCTCCCGCGGTTGTTGAGGTTCCCCGGCCCGTGGATGACCAGGAACCAGGCCAGGAAGACGGCCACACACACGACGGCGGTGGCGGCGAAGATCCTCCCCAGCACCCCCGTCCGCTGGTCGTGGCCGGCGGCCCGTCGCACGAGGATCCACATCGCATCGAGCCGCTTCAGCAGCACGAGCACCCCGAACAGGAGCGCGAACAGCAGCGCGAACGCCGCCAGGATGCCGAGGCTGACGCTGCCCGTGAGGTACTGCGTCTCGGACCCCAGCCACAGGCAGGCGACCGGGATCGGGCCCCAGCACAGCAGGCACAGGAACGTCATCGCCGCCACCAGCGCGGTGGCCAGGGAGCCGTCCATCCGCTGGCGCATCTCGCTGCCCCGTTTGGGGAGCGCGCGGAAGCGGACCGGGGCCGTTCCCGGCCGGCGGCCGACGAACAGCCCCCCGTTTTCGGTTGGATCGGTGCGCACCCTGGCCTAGATTCTCGCAGCTGGAGGGCGGCGGCCCGTCAGCTGGCGTACAACGAGTCGAAGATGTCGGCGTACTTCTCGTTGACGACGTTACGCTTGACCTTCAGCGTGGGCGTCAGCTCTCCGGTCGGCTGGGACAGGTCGTGGTCGAGGATGGCGAACTTCTTGACCTGCTCGACCTGGGCGTATTTGGCGTTGACCTTGTCGACTTCGCCCTGGATCAGCTCGTGCACCTCGGGGGCCTTCGCGAGCGAGGCGATGTCCTCCGGGAGGCCGTGCTCCTTGGCCCAGGCCGGCATCTCTTCCTCGTCGAGGGTGATCAGGATCACCGGGTAGGGGCGCTGGTCGCCGTGCATCACGGCCTGGGAGATCCAGCGCGACTGCTTGAGCTCGTTCTCGATGTTGGCGGGGGTCAGGTTCTTGCCCCCGGCGGTGATGATGATGTCCTTCTTGCGCCCGGTGATCGACAGGTAGCCGTCCTCGTCGAGTGACCCGAGGTCGCCGGTGTGGAGCCACCCGTCCTCGACCGCCCCGAAGCCCGAGTCGCCGCGGTTGTGGTAGCCGTGGAAGATGTTCTTCCCTTTGATGAGGATCTCGCCGTCGTCGGCGATCTTGATCTCGACTCCCGGGAGGGCTCGCCCGACGGTCCCGAACTTGTGGTTGGCGGGGGTCGAGAAGGTGGCCGCGGTGGAGGTCTCGGTCATGCCGTAGCCCTCGAGCACGGGGACGCCGCAGGCGAAGAAGAACTCGAGGATCTCACGGGCGATCGGGGCCGCCCCGGAGGTGGCCTGGCGGACGTTGCCGCCGAAGATCGCACGGACGTTTTTGAACAGCTCCTCGTCGGCGGCTTCGAAGGCCTTCATCTCCGCCTGCGGGACCTGTTCGTCGCGCAGCATCATCATGCGGACCTTCATCCCGAGCTTGATCGCCTGCTCGGCCTGTTCGCGCTCGGCCTGCGGTTTGGCCTCGATCGCGCCGTGGGCGATCGTGTAGATCTTCTCGAACACCCTGGGGACCGACGGAAGGTAGCTCGGTTTGACCTCCAGCAGCTCGGGGACGATCTGTTTGGTGTCCCCGCCGAAGTAGGCGAGCGTGCCG
>DATJOU010000146.1:0-12311 GCA_035506775.1 Solirubrobacteraceae bacterium
GCGGGCGGCCACGGGCGCGAGCGACAGCGAAGGGTCGGGCACGCCGTGGGGGCGGCCGAGGTGGGAGACGAGGATCAAACGGGCTCCTCGGGCGCGCAGCTCTTCGACGGTGGGCAGCGACGCGCGGATGCGGCTGTCGTCGGCGACCGTGACGGCACCGTCGGGGTCCGTGGTGAGAGGGACGTTGAAGTCGACCCGCACGAGCACCCGCCGGCCCGAGACGTCGAGTTCATCCAGGCCCCTCACGACGAGAGCTCTACAGCACGCGGCCGAGCAGGTCCACGAGCCGGTTTGAGTAACCCCACTCGTTGTCGTACCACGCCACCACCTTGACCATCCTGCCGTCGATCGCCGCGGTCAGCAACGAATCGACGATCGAGGAGTACGGCGAGGCGACGATGTCGGTGGACACGATCGGGTCCTCGGTGTACAGCATGATGCCCTCCAGCGGGGGGCTCTCGCTGGCCGCCCGCAGCGCATCGTTGACCTCCTCGACCGACGTCTCGCGGCGGCACTCGACGGTCAGGTCGACGACCGAGCCGGTCGGCACGGGTGCCCTCACGGCGAAGCCGTGGAGCTTGCCCTGCAGTTCGGGGATCACGAGCCCGATCGCCTTGGCGGCGCCCGTGGAGGCGGGGATCAGGTTGATCGCCGCCGCCCGTGCCCGTCGCAGGTCGCTGTGGGGGAGGTCCTGCAGGCGCTGGTCGGCCGTGTAGGCGTGGATCGTGGTCATCAGCCCGTGCTCGATGCCGACGGTGTCGTTGAGCACCTTCGCCACCGGGGCCAGGCAGTTGGTCGTGCAGGAGGCGTTCGAGATCACATCGTGGGCGTCGCGGTCGTAGACCTCGTCGAAGTTGACCCCCAGCACCACGGTGGCGTCGGGACCGGTGGCCGGCGCCGAGATCACCACCTTCTTCGCCCCCCCGGCGAGGTGCTTGGCGGCGTTCTCCCGGTCCGTGAAGCGCCCGGTGGACTCGAGCACCACATCTACGTCGAGCTCCCCCCACGGGAGCACCGCCGGGTCGGTCTCGGCGAGCACCTTCAGCTCGCGGCCGTCGATCTCGATCGCCTCCTCCCCCTGCTGGCTCACCGAGCCCGGGTAGGGGCCGAGGATCGAGTCGTACTTGACCAGGTGGGCGAGCGTGCGCGCGTCGGTGAGGTCGTTGACGGCCACGAACTCGAGTTCCGCTCCGCCCCTTGCCGCCGCCGCCCGCAGCACGTTGCGGCCGATGCGGCCAAATCCGTTGATCCCGACGCGTACAGGCAAGCTTCTCTCCAAGGGGGCAGGTTGGGTGGGGCTCCAAAGACTCAGCCTGCGGCCCCTCGTGCGGCGGGGAGGCTATCAGCGGGCCGAGGCGTCACGGTCCGTAGATACCCACCTACACGGCATCGCCAAGCGCCGTGGAAGGGGTCAGGAGGCGGGGCGCAGCGGCTCGATGTCGCGGTGGGCGACCGCCACGTCGAGGTCGGGCTGTCCGCGGTAGCGCTCCGTCAGGCGCTCGGCGATCGCGACCGACCGGTGGCGTCCCCCGGTGCAGCCGATCGCGATCACGAGGTGGGCCTTTCCCTCGGCCACATACTGGGGGAGCAGGAAGTCGAGCAGCGAGAAAAGGCGCTCGTAGAGCTGCTCCAGGCGGCCGTCGCGGGCGATGTAGTCGACCACCGCCGGGTCGAGCCCGGTCAGGGCGCGCAGCTCGGGCTCGTAGTGGGGGTTGGCGAGGAAGCGGACGTCGAAGGCGAGGTCCTCCTCCCGCGGGGGGCCGTGCTTGAACCCGAAGCTCATGAACGTGACCGACAGCCGCCCCGGCTTGTGCGGGAGCAGCTCGTTGGCGATCCGCTCCCTCAGTGTGGCGGCCGACATCCCGGTCGTGTCGATGACCAGATCGGCCCGCACCCGCAGCGGCTCCAACAACGAGCGCTCGGCCGCGACCCCGGCCGAGATGCTCCCCTCCGGGGCGAGCGGGTGGCGCCGGCGGGTCTCCTTGTAGCGCGTCACGAGGGTCTGCTCGGAGGCCTGCAGGAACAGCACGTGGTGGTTGATTCCGAGCGCGTCGAGGTCGTCGACGACCGCCTGCAGGGCCTCGAAGTACACGCCCCCACGGACGTCGGAGACGACCGCGGCGCGCTCCACCTTCGAGCCCCGGTGGACGAACAGCTCCACGAGCGAGCGGATCATCTCGGGGGGGAGGTTGTCGACGCAGAAGTAGCCCGCGTCCTCGAACACGTTCATGGCGGTCGACTTGCCCGCCCCGGAGAAGCCGGTGATGACCACCAGGTCCTGCAGGCGGGACTCGATCACGGGCTGCTCGGTGGATCGCGCCACCCCTGCCTGCTCGTCGGCCGGCTTCGCTGAGCGCAGGGGCCTGATCACGCCCATCTCGATCAGATTGTGCCGCTGCGGGCGGACACCGGACGCAATCTTCCGTGCCGGAGGGTCATTCTCGTGTCGCCGCGTCGTTATCGGGGCGGGCGCCCTAACCGGCCCGGCGGAGGCGGCCGTACAGCTCGCGGCCCACCTTCGGGGGGACCCCGGGAACGCTCTGGAGCTGCTCCCGGGATGCCGCAAGCACGGCCTCGGTAGAGCCGAAGTGACGCAGCAGCGCCCGCTTGCGGGCGGGTCCGATGCCGGGCAGCTCGTCGAGCACCGAGCTGGTCATGGCCCTGTCGCGACGGGTTCGGTGGTGGGTGATGGCGAAGCGGTGGGCCTCGTCGCGGACACGCTGGAGCAGTTGCAGCTCGGGGGTCGAGTGGTCGAGCACGAGCGGGGCCCGGCGGCCCGGGATGAAGATCTCCTCGATCCGCTTGGCGAGGGAGATCACGGACACTCCCTGCTCGCGGAAGCCCCCGAGGACCGCCAGCCCGGCACCGAGCTGGCCCTTGCCGCCGTCGATCACGATCAGGTTGGGGAGCGCCGCGAAGCTCGCGTCGTAGGAGGGGTCGTGGGGGGAGATCTCGAGCTGCTGCTGCCACTGGGCGAAGCGGCGAGAGAGCACCTCTTCCATCGCCGCGTAGTCGTCGGAGGTCCCTGCCGCGGTGCGGATCGTGAAGCGGCGGTAGTCGGACTTCTTCGGCGCCGCCCCCTCGAACACGACCATCGAGGCGACCGTGTGGGTTCCCCCGAGGTTGGAGATGTCGAAGCACTCGATCCGGATCGGGGGGGCGTCGAGACCGAGCGCCTGCTGGAGGCCCTCGAGTGCCTCCACCCGCGTCTGACGGCGTCGCTCGGCCCGCAGCCGCTCCTGGTCGAGGGCGAGCTCGGCGTTGCGGCGGGCGAGCTCGAATATGCGTCGCTTCTCGCCCCGCTCGGCGACCCGCATCTCGAGCGGGCCATCGCGGCGGCTGGCGAGCGCCTCGCCGAGCGCCTCACGTCCGGCGAGCTCCCGTGGCACGACCAGCAGCGCCGGGATCGCCGCCCCGCCTCCGTAGTACTGGAGCATGAACTCCTCCGCCACCTCGGCCGGGTCGCGCTCGGTGGCGTTCTCCAGGTAGAAGGACTGGCGGTCGCTGAGGATCCCGTCGCGAACCTGGAACACCTGGGCGTTGGCATCGCGCCCGTCCACCGCCACTGCGACGGCGTCGTAGGTGCTCTGCGAGGCCCCCGCCACTCGCCGGCGCTCGAGCAGCGAGCGCACCGCCTGCAGCCGGTTGCGCTCGAGGGTGGCCTGCTCGAAACGCTCCTCGGAGGCCGCCTCGAGCATCCGCCGCTCGAGGTCGCGCTCGATGTTGGCGAAGCGACCGGAGAGGAAATCGACGACCCCCTCGATGCTCTCGCGGTAGTCCTCGCGGCTCACGTAGCCCACACAGGGAGCCTCGCAGCGCTTGATGTAGTAGTCGAGGCACGGGTTCCCGCTGCGCCGCCCCGGCTCGGGGCCGGTGCAGGAGCGGAACATGAACACCTTCGCCAGCACCTCCAGCGTGGACCGCACCCGCTTGGCGTTCGAGTAGGGACCGAAGTAGAGCCGGTTGCCGCGATGGCGCTCGCGGGTGAAGTACACGCGCGGGAAGTCCTCGTCCAGCGAGATCGCGATGAACGGGTAGGACTTGTCGTCCCTCAGGCGGATGTTGAAGCGGGGCCGGTACTGCTTGATGAAGCTCTGCTCGGCCAGCAGCGCCTCGGCCTCGGAGGCCACCACCACACACTCCACGTGGGCGACGGCGGCGATCATGTCGGCGTGGCCCGGGCTGCTCGGAACCTGGGCCTTGGAGAAGTGGGACGCCACCCGCTTACGCACCGACTTGGCCTTGCCGACGTACAGCACCCGCCCCGAGCTGTCCCGGAACAGGTACACGCCGGGCTGGTCGGGGAGGGACCGGCGCTGCTCCAGCAGGCTTGCCCCGGCCTCCTCGCGCGGGGGGGCGTCGGTCGTGGCCATGGCCAGACCGAGGATAGGAGGAGCCACGCCGGCACGTTCACGGAACGTGCGGAGCGTCTGCCAAGCTTCCCGCTGAATGCGTGCTCGGGTGCTCACTGCCGGACTCCTCGCGGCGGCCGTGACGGCTCCGGCCGGCGCCGTGGCCGGCGGCGCAGGTCATGGTCACGTGTGCGGCTTCATCCACGCTCGGGTGCCGTACTCGACGCACGGCGGCGGCCCCTCGTGGCGGGTCTATGCCCGCGGTGCCGTCTCCTGCGGCGACGCCGCGGCGGTGCTCGGAGCCGTCATGCACCTGCGCGGTAGGGAACACTCGCACGACGGCGAGGCGGGCTCGTACCTCACCTATCGCGGCTGGACGTGTCCGTTCGGGCAGATGGGCGTCCAGACCTGCCTGCTCGGATCGACGACCCACCCGCGGGCGCAAGCGTTCGCGCTGCGCTGCTCGGAGAACCCGTGCCCGGCCGATCGGGTACCGGACGTCTGACGCCGCGGAGGCTCAGCGCTCGCGAGCTTGGGCTCGGGCGATGCGCAGCTCCCAGAGGCCGAACGCCCACGTGGCGGCGGCCAGGGCCAGGAACACCAGCGCCCAACCATATGTCTTCCATTCGTCGCCCCCGAAGGAGACCGTGACGACGGCGAGGGCGGCGAGGACGGCACCGCTGACGATCCGCACGCGCGCCCAGGCGCGTAGGTGGCGGTACTCCCAGGGAACGATCAGCAGTCGCATGCCGGTCCGCGGGGGCGACTTCCACCACCCTCGTAGACCTCTCGGAGCGTCGTTGTCATCCGTCGAGCCCATCGGCACGAATCCAGTGTGCCACTCGCCTGTCCTGTCGAGCACCGGCGGGTGTATAGTCCGCGACGGGCAGGATCGGGGGAGGGAGTCGAGCAGCGGTGCGCATCAGGTTGGCCGTTTCGATCGTCGCGATCGGGTCGTGCGCATACGCGGGGACCGGCACCGCGTCGGCACGTAAGGAAGTTCCCCACGGGGTCCCTCAGATCAGCAGCTTCAGAGCCGATCCGACGATCGTCGCGTCGGGTGGCACCACGGTTGTGACCGCCTCGATCTCGATCTCCAAGAAGTGCAAGCTGTCTGCGACGCCGAAGCTCACGAGCTTGAAGGGGAAGTTCCCCTGCGAAGCCCAGCCCTCCCCGACCCCGGAGGTCGACCGCGAACTCACGTTGCCCGCGAACACGGGCACGACGCCCGTCAACTACGTGTTGACGCTCACGGCCGATGGGTACACGGGTAAGAAAGCCAGCGCGACGGCGGTGGTCACAGTGCGGCCCAGCGGCCCCACCAACGGCGGTGTCAAGGCGGTCGCGGCCGGCGGGCGGCATACCTGCGCGCTGCTGTCCAGCGGCCACATCGACTGCTGGGGCGATAACACATACGGTCAGCTCGGGGTGGGCAAACTCCCTCACCTCTCGGACACGCCACTGGAAGTCAAGGGCATAAGCAACGCGATCCAGGTCACCGCGACCGAAAGGCAAACATGCGCGCTGCTGTCCACCGGCCACATCGACTGCTGGGGTGAAAACGACTTCGGAGAGCTCGGGGACGGCACACAGACGGCGTCGGCGGCCCCGGTCGAAGTGGCCGGCATCACCGATGCCACCCAGGTCACCAACGGCCCCGACCACGCGTGCGCGGTGCTCTCCGGCGGCCACGTGGACTGCTGGGGTGGCAACGGCGGGCAGCTCGGGATCGGCACTTCCGAAGGCCCCGAAACGTGCGTGGTGAAAGCTGTCGAAGGCCCCTGCAGCAAGACGCCGGTGGAAGTGCCGGGCATCACCGATGCGATCGGGGTAGCCGCGGGTGCGGAACACACGTGCGTACTGCTCGCAACGGGTCAGGTGGACTGCTGGGGCCGCAACGGCTACGGGCAGCTCGGCACCGGCACCGACACCGGCCCGGAAAAATGCGAAGGCGGAGAATTCGGATACTGCTACACGGCGCCGGTCGAAGTGATGGGCGTCAGCGGCGCCGTCGAGCTGTCCGCCGGCTCCGCGCACTCGTGCGTGCTGCTGGCGGCCGGGAACATCGACTGTTGGGGCGAAGATCACGACGGCGAGCTCGGGAACGGCATCGAAACGCCCTTCGAGCCGGCGGTAGAAGTGCAGGGGATATCGGAAGCGGCCCAGGTCGTGGCGGGCGGCCGCCACACATGTGCGCTCCTCTCCAGCGGTCACATCGAGTGCTGGGGAGCGGCGAATTTCGGTGATGGCGTCGAATTCCAAGAAGAGTCCCTCACACCAGTCGAACCCAAAGAACTCACCAACGTGACCCAGGTGGCCGCGAATCTGTGGCACACGTGCGCGTTGCAGACGGACGGGGACGTCGACTGCTGGGGAGAAGACAAATACGGGGAGCTCGGCGACGGCACGACCAAGAGGGACGAAATCACCCCGGTCGAAGTAGTCGGCCTCTAGGCGCCGGCCGGCCGGGCCGGGTGACACGTCTCGCCCGGCGCGCCCCTACGCCAGCGTGCGGTAGGAGCGCCAGACCTCGAGCAGTGCGTAGATCACGATCCCGATCAGCACGAACCAGGCCAGCTCGCCGATGCCGGTTTCCCACATCCGCCCGCGAGCCTCGAAGGCGAACAGGGCCACCGCGATGGCGCCGTACAGGAGCGCCCGGTGACGGTCGCCGAGACTGTGGATGGCGACCCGGTGTTCGCGGTACAGGCGCACTCCGAGGAAGGCGATCGCGAACCCGAAGCCGAGCCCGAGGACGGCTTCCACCGTGCTGGTGGCCCGCCCGCTGCCGGGGATGAAGTACACCGCCGCGGCGATCGCGACGATGACCAGGATGTTGCGGAAGGTCTTCACGCAACCCCCAAGGCTAGCTCTCCTCGCTGAGCGCCTGCAGCCGCTCGTAGGCGGCCTCGACGGCCCGCCGGGCGGCCGTGTGGCGGGCCTCGGACTTGGCGGACTCGTATCGGGTCGCCCACGCCTCGGGCTGTGACAGCTCGGCTTCCAGCTCGCTCAGCGACGCTTCGGCCGCTTCCACCTCGGCCTCGGCCTTCTGCTGGGCGCTGAGGCGATTCTTCGAGGGCCCCCTCGGCTTGGCGGATCCGCGCTTGGGCTTCGTCTTCGTCTTCCCGCCGGCGGGCGCCGCCCCGCCCCCGTCAGCGTCCGCGGCCCCGTTGGCCGCGACGGCGCCGGGGCCCCCCGTCCCCGCCACGGACGGGGAACGCCCGCCACCGTTGGTCGCCTGCGGGCTCTGAGCGGCGGCCAGGCGTTCCTCGCGGGTGCGGGCGTACTCGGCCCAGCCCCCGAGGTAGGTGTGGAGGGTCCCGTCCTCGACCGCCACCGTGCGGGTCCCGACCGCGTCGAGCAGGGCACGATCGTGGGACACGAGCAGGATCGCGCCGGGGAAGGCGCGGAGCGCGTCCTCCAGCGCCTCGCGGCTGTCGAGGTCGAGGTGGTTGGTGGGCTCGTCCAGGATCAGGACGTTCGGAGGACGAGCGCCGCCCACGAGCACCGCCAGCGACAGCCGCCGGCGCTCCCCCCCGGACAGCCCCACGAGCGGTTTCTCGGCCTCCTCGCCGGAGAACAGGAAGCGGCCGAGCAGCGCCCGGGCCTTGTTCGGGGTCAGCCCCGTGGCACGCTGGGCCGCTTCCACCACCGTCTGCTCGGGCGGGCCTCCGGCCCCGAGCTCCTCCGCGTGCTGGGAGAGGTAGCCCACCTTCACGTTGTGTCCCACGGAGAGCTTGCCGGCGGGGAGCTCCCGTTGGCCCGCGAGCACCTCCACGAGGGTCGTCTTGCCGGCCCCGTTGGGTCCCACGAGCGAGACGTGCTCGCCCCGTTCGAGCCACATCTCGGCGTCTTCGAGCAGCGTCACCGGGGCGCCCCCGCGGGACCCGTTGCCGTCACCGCCGTCACCGCCGACCTGCACGCGGCCGTCGTGGAGCTCGAAGATCACGCGCCCCGAGCGCTCGGGGGCCGCGAACGAGAACTCCAGCCCGCGCCCGTCGCGGGGGTCGCGCTCGAGGCGCTCCATCCGGTCGAGCCGCTTGATCCGCGACTGCGCCTGTTTGGCCTTCGTGGCCTTGTAGCGGAAGCGCTCGATGAACCGTTCGGTGCGCTCGATCTCGGCCTGCTGGGCGGTGATCGCCCGCCCCAGCGCCAGCTCCCGGGCCGCCTGTTCGCGACGCCAGTTGTGCCAGCTGCCGGCGAAGAAACGCGAGCGGCCCGCCTGCAGCTCGAGCACCGCCGTGCCCACGGCCTCCAGGAACCAGCGGTCGTGGGCGACCAGCACGACGGCCGCGTCGAGTCCCGCCAGCGTCTGCTCGAGCCATTCCAGAGAGGCGATGTCGAGGTGGTTGGTGGGCTCGTCGAGGAGCAGCACGTCGGCTCCGGTGGCCAGCGCCCGGGCCAGCGAGGCACGCGTCAGCTCTCCCCCCGAGAAGGTGTCGAGGGCCCGGCCCAGGTCCTCGTCGCGGAAGCCGAGCCCGCGGGCCGTGTCGCTGGCGCGGTTGCGCCACAGGTATCCCCCGCGGATCTCGAGGCGTGCCTGGGCTGCGGCGTAGCGGGCGAGGGTCCCCTCGTCGCCTCCGTCGTCGGCCATCGCGCGCTCGAGTTGCGCCAGCTCAGCCTCGATCGCCAGCTCCTCCGCGCACCCCGACAGCAGGTACTCCTCGAGCGTGCCGCCCCGCTCACGTGGCGGGCGCTGGTCGTGGAGAGCGATCCTCACGCCCTTGGCGACGCTCAACTCGCCGCCGTCGATCGAGCTCTCCCCGGACACCATCCTCAGCAGGGTCGTCTTCCCCGCCCCGTTGCGGCCGGCCAAGGTGAGCCGTTCGCGGCGCTCGAGCTTGAACGACACGCCCCGCAGCAGGGGCTGCCCGGCGATTTCCTTGCGGAGGTCGGATGCGGTCAACAGAGCCATCGAGAGGTGATGGTAAAAGCCGACTCGGGGTGTGCCTGAGATACCATCAGCGGCGCGCCCATGGCCCGCTCCCTCCTGCCCAGGCTGATCCTGCTCGCGACGGTGGCAATGCTCGTGCTGGCCCCGGTGGCGAGCGCGGAAAACGACGGCCGCGGCTTCTACGGCGCCACCAACGACAAAGTCGTCACCGACGCCGGCTTCATCCTGATCATCGGCTTCGCCCTGTTCGTGCTCCTGATGAGCCTGCTCCAGCGCAGCCTCGACAAACGCAAAGACAGGCGCAAGGCGGCCCAGAAGGAAGGCATCGGCACGCAGTGGGGCGGCGGCTGGTAGCCGCCGTCGGGCCGTGAGCGCTTCCGCCGAAGGGCCCTCCGGCAGCGCCGCCGTCGACTATCGACGTGAGGGCGCAGCGGCCGTCATCACGATCGACCGCCCCCACCGCCGCAACGCCGTGGACGGCCCCACCGCCGCCGCCCTGCACGAGGCGTACCTGCGCTTCGAGGCGGACGAGGAGGCTCGGGCCTTGGTGGTGACGGGGGCAGGCGGCGTGGCCTTCTGCGCCGGCGCCGACCTGAAGGCCACCGAGACGATGCGCGAGCGCCTGATGAGCGCCGAGGGGCCGATGGGCTTCACGCGGCTGACCGCGAGCAAGCCGACGATCGCCGCGATCTCGGGCTTCTGCCTCGCCGGCGGCCTCGAGATCGCGCTTTGGTGCGACCTGCGGATCGCCACCGAGGGCTCCACGCTCGGCTTCCCGGAGCGCCGCTGGGGCGTGCCCCTGATCGACGGCGGCACCCAGCGGCTGCCCCGCGTGGTGGGCCTCGGCCGGGCGCTCGACCTGATCCTCACGGGGCGCATGATCGAGGCCCGCGAGGCAGCCTCGATCGGGCTGGTCAACGAGATCGTGCCGGAGGGCGCCCACCTCGAGCGGGCGCTGGGGCTGGCTGAGGGGCTGGCCCACTTTCCCCAGGCGACCATGCTCGCCGACCGCCGGGCGGCGATCGAGGGGCTCGGGCTCACGCTCGCGGAGGGCCTCGAGCTCGAGGCCCGGGCCGGGCCGGAGGTGTTCGAAGACGGGGCCCGGGGGGCCGCCCGCTTCGCCGCCGGCGAGGGCCGCGGGGGCGCTGGGGCCGGCGTTTAGGCGGTAGGCTCTCGCACGAGATGGCCTACTTCGTCACTGGCGCGACCGGCTTCATCGGCAGGCACCTGATCGAGAACCTGCTCGAAAACCGTCAGGGCAAGATCTACATCCTGATGCGCGAGAGCGCCAGGGGCCGCCTGGAGGAGCTGATGGAGCGCTGGACGATGCTCGTCGGCCCGAGCGCCTCGGACCGCATCGAGCCGGTGATCGGGGACCTGCGACGGCCCCTGCTCGGGGTCGAGAAGGAGCAGGTGGGCGAGCTGCGGGGGAAGGTCAACCACATGTTCCACCTGGCCGCCGTCTACGACCTCACCGCCCCGGCGGAGCGCAACACCGCGGTCAACGTCGGCGGCACCACCCACGCCGTCGAACTCGCCCGCGCGGTCGACGTCAAGCGCCTGCACCACGTCTCCTCGATCGCCGTCGCGGGCACCTACCACGGGGTCTTCACCGAGGAGATGTTCGACGAGGGCCAGCGCCTGCCCTCGCCCTATCACCGCACCAAGTTCGAGTCCGAGCGGATCGTGCGCGAACAGCCGTACGTGCCCTGGCGGACGTACCGCCCGGCGGTCGTGGTCGGCGACTCCCGCACCGGCGAGATGGACAAGATCGACGGCCCCTACTACTTCTTCAAGGCGATCGAGCGGATGCGCCACCTGCTCCCCGAGTGGGTCCCGCTGGTGGGACCCGACCTCGGCTACACGAACATCGTCCCGGTGGACTGGGTGGCGGCGGCGCTGGAGCACATCGCCCACGAGCCCGGCCTCGACGGCAGGGCCTTCCACCTGGTGGACCCGCGTCCCCAGCGGGTGGACGACGTGATCAACGAGATCGCCTCGATCGCACGCTCCCCGCGCTTCGCCGTCAGCATCGACAAACGACTCACCGACCCGCTCCCCAAGTGGCCGCTGCGGCTGGCCCTGTCGCTGCCCCCCTGGCGGCAGCTGAAGTCGCTCGCGCTGCGGGAGCTCGACATCCCCGAAGAGGTGCTCGAGCACATGGAGCTGGTGCCGCGCTTCTCCACCCGCGAGACGGCCCAGGCGCTGACCGGGACGCCGCTGGAACAGCCACCCCCGCTGGACGAGTACCTCGGCCGCCTGTGGGAGTACTGGGAGCGCGAGATGGACACCGACTCCGGCCGCGGGCGGACGCTGAAAGAGGCCCTCGGGGGCAAGCACGTGGTGATCACCGGCGCCTCCTCGGGGATCGGGCGCTCCACCGCCCTGAAGGTAGCCGCCGCCGGCGGGGTTCCGCTGCTGGTGGCGCGGAACGTCGAGAAACTCGAGGAAGCGCGGGCCGAGATCGTGGCCGCGGGGGGCACCGCCTACGTGTACGCGGCCGACATCTCCGACATGGAGTCGATCGACCGCCTGCTCGAGCGGATCCTGGCCGACCACCGCAACGTGGACATGCTGGTCAACAACGCCGGGCGCTCGATCCGCCGCTCGATCGCGCTCAGCTACGACCGCTTCCACGACTTCGAACGGACCATGCAGCTGAACTACTTCGGGGCCGTGAAGCTGATCATCGGGCTGCTCCCGCACATGCGCGAGCGGGGCTCCGGGCACGTCGTGAACGTGTCCTCGATCGGCGTGCAGACCAACCCGCCCCGCTTCTCGGCGTACGTCGCCTCGAAGGCCGCCCTCGACGCCTTCAGCCGGGTGGTGGCCTCGGAGGTGATCGGCGACGGCGTCACCTTCACCACGATCCACATGCCGCTGGTGCGCACGCCGATGATCGCCCCCACGAAGATGTACGACGCCTTCCCGGCGATCAGCCCCGACGAGGCCGCCGACATGATCTGCGAGGCGATGCGCAGCCGCCCCAAGGAGATGGGCACCCGCATCGGCAAGTTCGGCGAAGTGGCGTACTCGCTGAACCCGGGGGCGGTTGACCGCCTGCT
>DATJOU010000147.1:0-4678 GCA_035506775.1 Solirubrobacteraceae bacterium
CCCGGGCACCCCTCCGACCCGACCTGGGCGGGCTTCTCCCCTATGTGCCCCCGAAGCCCACGTGAGCCCCCTGCAGCATTGATGTACCGCCGGATCCTCTGCTTTGAAGTAATGTACCAACATGTCCACCACTGCGCAAACAGCCACCGGACGGCTGCCCCGGGGACCCCACAGGCTCACCCGCGAGGAGGTCGAGAGCCATCAGCGGGAGCGGATCCTGGCAGCCTTGATAGCCGCCGTCGGGAGCAAGGGCTACACCTCGACGACGATCGGCGACATCACCGGTGGGGCACACGTCTCGCGGGACACCTTCTACGAGCGGTTCGCCAACAAGGAGGCCTGCTTCCTGGCCGCCTACGACGCCACCATGCGCGAGCTGCTGGACGTGATGATCGCCGCGGGAACGAGCGAGTCGAGCTACGTCGAGGGGATGCGCAACGGCGTGCGCGCCTACCTGGAGTTCTGGAGCGAGCGCCCCGACTCGGCACGCATGTGCACGCTCGAGGTGATGGCCGCCGGCGACGAGGCCCTGGCGCACCGCGAGCACACTCTGCGGAGCTTCACTCGGCTCTATCAGGCGGTCGCCGAACGGGCCCGCGCCGAGCAGCCCGACCTCCCGACGGTCCCGGACGTCGTCTCGCGCGCGATCGTGTTCGCGGCCGTCGAGCTGACCACGCAGTACATCCGCGAGGATCGCGTCGGCTCGCTCCCGGAGCTCGAGGACGACGTCCTCTACCTGTGGCTGATGCTCGTCGCCGGCCACGACGTGGCGGCTGCCGCGGTGCGGGCGTAAGCTGACCTCGCAGCGAGGCCAGCGTGTCCGCATCCGAGCCCAGCTTCGACACAGACATCAAGCCCCTCTTCCGAGAGAAGGACCGGGACTCCATGCGCCGGGCCTTCGATCTGTGGTCCTACGAGGACGTCAGGTCGCACGCCGGTCCGATCGGCACGGTCCTCAAGGAAGGGACGATGCCGTGCGACGGTGCCTGGCCGAGGGAGCAGGTCGAGCTATTCGGCCGCTGGGTCGCCCTGGGCACGCCCGAGTAGCCACGGCGGCGCTCCCCGGCAGCCTACGCTCCTTACGGTAAGGCTCTCCCCCGCTTCGAGTTCCACCCCAGCGACGGCATCACGTCCCGGGCGATCGTCTCGAGGAGGTGTGCGTTGTACGAGACCCCGAGCTGGTTGGGCACCGTCAACAGCAGCGTGTCCGCGGCCGCCACCGCCCGGTCGCCGACGAGTTCCGCGGCGATCACGTCCGGCTCGCCCGTGTAGGTGCGCCCGAAGCGCGAGGTGTGACCGTCGAGGTAGCCGACCTGATCGCGATTGTCGTCGCCCCCGAAGTAGCGCCGGTCGAGGTCGCTGGTGATCGGGATCACGCTGCGGCTCACCGACACCCGTGGCGTGCGCTCCCATCCCGCCTCCCCCCACGACTCGTGGAAGGCGTCGATCTGTTCGGCCTGGAGCTCGTCGAACGGGATGCCGGTGTCTTCCAGCAGCAGCGTCGAGCTCATCATGTTCATTCCCTGCTTGGCCACCCACCGTGCCGACTCGCGTCCCCCAGCGCCCCACCAGATGCGCTCGGACAAGCCCTCCGAGAAGGGCTGGATCGGCAGCAGGCTGCTGATGCCGGTGTGCGCCGGGTCGGCATGCGCAACGCCCTCGCCGGCGATCGCGCGGCGGAACAGCTCGGTGTGTGCCCGCGCCAGCAGGCCGCCCGTCTCACCCTGCGCGTCGGGATACCCGAACGCTTCGGGACCGTCGAGCACCGGCTCGGGTGAGCCGCGGCTGATCCCCAGCTGCAGCCGGCCACCGGCGATCAGGTCTGCCGCCGCCGCGTCTTCGGCCATGTACAGCGGGTTCTCGTAGCGCATGTCGATCACCGCCGTCCCCAGCTCGATCGTGCTCGTGCGCGTGCCCATCGCGGCCAGCAGGGGAAACGGGGAGCCGAGCTGGCGGGCGAAGTGGTGGACCCGCACGAACGCCCCGTCGATCCCGATCTCCTCGGCCGCCTGCGCCAACTCGATCGTCTGCACGAGCGCGTCCTCGGCGGTCACCGTCTGCGACCACTGCGCCCGCTGCCAGTGACCGAAGCTCAGAAAGCCGATCCGCAGCTCCCGCCGGGCCCCGGTCACGGGCTCCCCGTCGTCCTCTCCGGTCCGCGCTCGGCGCCGGCGGCGAGCAGCCGGTAGGCGGCGGGCGGGCGGGCGAGTCCCTTCAGCTCGGTGGGGGGCAGCGCCGCGAACTCGAAGGCGTCACCCGCGAGCCTTCTGACCGCATCGTCGACGGTCGCGCTGGAAGGCTGCCCGGCTCCGGCCAGTCTCGACGCGAGGTTGACGACCTCGCCGAAGTAATCCCCGCGCAGCGCCATCACGGGCCCGTTCGCGAGACCCGCCCTCACGGCCGGCAGATCGGGGTCGTCGTCGAAGCGCTCGACCGTCTCCAGCGCAAGCGCACATCCCGCCCGTGGGTCCTCGCAGACGATCATCGCTGCGTCCCCGATCAGCTTGATCAGGCGCGCCCCATGGCGGGAGACGACGTCGGTCACGATCGTCTCGAAGCGGGAGACGAGCTCCGCCAGCTCGCGGCCCGACAGCGTCCGCGACAACGCGGTGTAGCCCTCCATGTCCACGAAGCAGACCGTGAGGTCGTGGCGCGCCGCCGACGCCTCCTCGTCGAAGCTCCAGCCGGCCGAGGCCACCATCACCAGGTGACGCCGGAACGCCGCCTCGAAGATCTCCACGAACGCGTCGAGCTGGGTCTGGGCCAGCTCGCAGTACTCGGCCACCACCTTCGAGTACTCGACGCCCGCGCGCACGCGTGGGACCTCGACCTGCACCCGCACCGCCTCCACGATCGCGTCCGACAGGCGGGCGGCACCGGCCCCGATCACGCGCGCCAGGCCGACGGTCGCGGGCCTCCCGAACAGGCTCCCGCCGGCCCCCGCCAGGGTCCTCATCGCTTCCGCCTCGATCGGGCTCAGAGGCAGCCCGGCGTCGGGCTCGGGGAAGCCGAGCGCACGCCACAGGGCGGACGCCGCCTCGGGGTCGAGGCCGGCGGACTCCCGCGCCCGCTCGAACGGGACCGGCTCATCGCCGCGGAGGGCCAGCTCGAGCGCCAGCGCGCCCAGCCCGCCGCTGCGGCGGGCCCGCACGAGATCGTCCGGGCTCGCCCCCCGGTCGAGCAGATACGCCACCAGGCGAAGCCGGTCCTCCGCGTCGGGCGCATCGGGCTCGTACACCCCGAGCCGCTCCAACTCGGCCCGGTCCAGCTGCGTCGCGTCCATCGCCGACACAGTAGTCACGCCCGGCCGGAGGCAGCGCCTCAGCCGAACGTGAAGACGTAGGCGCGCACCCCCGGTTCCTCGAACGTGATCTCGAAGTCCCGCTCGGCGACCCGCCCCCGCTGGCGGACGAGCTGGTACATGCGCGGCTCGGACACGCTTCCCTCGCCCGCCTCGTCGGTGTCGAGGCCATGGTCGCCGCCGGGCGGTTGGCCGTCGAGACGTATCGAGAAGCGGGTCGGGGCTCCCGCGGGAGGGGGCGCCAGGACGAGGTTCACGTCCCGGGCCAGGAAGCGGTAGGCGACCGACCCGGGAGACGAGTCGAGCACGGCGGACTCGTCACCCACCGACCACCCACCCGTCAAGGCCCAGCTGTTCAGCGCGAGGCCTGGGGCGGGCGAGTGGCTACGCCGTTCGCCGCGGGCGGACCCCAGATAGGTCTCCGGGGATCCGATCGTGTCGAGGTCGGCGGCCTCCGAGACTCCGCCGGCGTCTACGCCCGCGATCTCCTCCCGGATACCGAGCAGCTGCTGGATCGCGCGCTCGGTCTCCTCGTAGGCACCCTCCCCGAAGTGGTGAAAGCGGACCTCTCCCTCGCGGTCGATCAGGTACACGGCGGGCCAGTAGTTGTTCCCGAACGAGCGCCAGATCTCGAATCCGTTGTCGACCACCACCGGGTAGCCCACGCCCAGCTCGCGGGTGGCGCGTCGCAGGTTCTCGAGGTCGTGCTCGAAGCTGAACTCCGGGGCGTGGGCGCCGACGAGCACGAGCCCACGGTCGCGATACCTCCGCTCCCAGGCGCTCAGGTACGGCAGGGTCCGCAGCCAGTTCACACACGAGTACGTCCAGAAGTCGACCAGCACCACCTGCCCGCTGAGCTCGTCGGCCGTGAGCGGCTCGGAGTTCAACCACACGCTCGCCCCGTCGAGCGCCGCGAGGGCGCGGTTGCCGGAATGGGTGGTGGACATCGGGGCCTCCCGTCGCTCGGCCCGCCCGCGAGAAGGAGCGCGAGGAGGGCCATAAGAATGGTGCCGGCGCCCAGCGTACGCCGCGAAGGCAAGCGCCGCCTCCCACGTACTTCGGACGCCTCCCGCGTGCTTCGCAGCGCAGCGGCCGACAGGGGGCCGCGACGCTCCTCAGACGGGCTGCATCGGAGGCCGGGCGTCGGGCTCGAGCGGGATGAACCGCTTGAGCTTGCCGGTCGCCAGGCGGGGGATGCTGGCGGCCGGTTCGACCACGACGGACGGCTGCTCGAGCCCGGATCGGGTCAGTGCGTGGGCGATCTCGGCGGCGAGGTCGCCCACGTCGACGGGGTCGGTGAGGCAGACCGTGATTCGAGCTCCGGCCGGGTCCTGTGTGACCTGGTAC
The DNA here is from genome assembly GCA_035506775.1 of Solirubrobacteraceae bacterium. Taxonomy (GTDB): domain Bacteria; phylum Actinomycetota; class Thermoleophilia; order Solirubrobacterales; family Solirubrobacteraceae; genus Palsa-744. Next base: position 4,649 of record DATJOU010000147.1, read on the forward strand.
TCGCTGATCGCCGAGTGCTTTCCGAGGATC
>DATJOU010000148.1:0-9485 GCA_035506775.1 Solirubrobacteraceae bacterium
CGCCGCAGGTCTTTGACCCGCGAGAGCATGTACATGTAGCCCAGGAACAGGCCCGTACGGATGCACCCCTCGACCAGCCAGAACAGCACCGGTGAGCCGAGCTGGTTCTTGAACAGGCTGGTGATCCCGACCGGGACCACGAAGAACAGCACGATCGCCAGCACCAGCGCGACCACGATCGTCCCGAGCCAGACGGCCCGGGGGATCTCCTCTTCCTCCTTGGTCCCGCGCTCGACGTGCACGACCTCGGCGGGCCCGTCGGCACTCGCGCCGTTGGCCGTCGCGCCGTTGGGGGAGGCGCCATTGGCGCAGGCGCCGTTGGCGGAGGCGCCCTCGCCGTTGGGCGAGGGGGCCTCGGCGGGCGCCCCCGAGGGCTCTTCCACGAGCTGGGCGTTGGCGGAGATCTCGAGCGCCCGGAAGCCGATCGCCAGCGAACCCCCGAGCGCGACCACCCCGCGGATGATCGGCAGCCGCAGGACGCGGTGGCGGCGCATGGCCGAGTCCAGCGGGAAGGTCTTCACCTCGATCTCGCCCTCGGCCGGGACGGGACCGTCCGGCGTCTCGGGGGCGGGGGGCTTGCGCACGCCCACGGCCCAGTTGGAGACGCCGCGCATCATCACGCCCTCCATCACGGCCTGGCCGCCGACCGGCGCGTCGCGCTGGGCGGTCAGCTCGCCGCTGTGCTCGCGCGCCGCGGCGACGGTGGACATCGGCCTACTGCGCGGACCTGGCCTGGGCGGAGTGCAGACGACCCTTGGCCACGCGGCGCTGGAAGCGCTCGACCCGCCCACCGGTGTCCATCAGCTTCTGGCGGCCGGTGTAGAAGGGGTGGCAGTTGGAGCACACCTCGACGTGCAGCTCGTCCTGGGTGGCGCGGGTGACGAACTCGTTCCCGCACGTGCAGCGGACGTGGGCGGTGACGTAGTTGGGGTGGATCTTGTCCTTCACAACCCGCTCAGTTTAGCGTGACCCCGGTCGCCGGCGAGGGGGGCGCCACAACCGTCTGTTCGCACGGCCGGGTGCGCAGTTCGGTGTCCGCGATGTCCTTCCCGTGGGCGTTCAGCCAGCGGAAGTGGACCGCCCCCCGGTAGGAGGCGGGGGCCGCGAGGTCGGTGACCTGGTGGAGGTAGCGGAACGATTTGACCCCGGGGGCCGACAGGCGCCACACGCCGAGCCCGGTGGCCGTGACGCGGCGGTAGCCTTCTTGTTCGGAGCTGCGCTCGAGCAGGTCGATCCGCATCTCCATCCTGGTGGCGCCCGGCACGAGCGCCATTTCGCCCGAGAAGGTCGCCGATCGCGCTTCCTGTTCGGAGGCGCTGACGCACTGCTCGAGGCTCACCGAGACCGGCAGGGGCGTCGTGTGGTGGGCGCCCAGAGGGTCACGCGGGCCCACTTCGGCGCCCGCCTGGGCGACGCCCGCCGCGGCGGCCGCGGCGAGCGGGATCGAGAGCATCGTCGCGAGGCGCGGGATTCCCATCACAGTCCGCTAAACACACCTGCACGCGCGGGGTTTCGCGGCAGCCTCAGGGATGGGACGATCAGGTGACCTGGTAGAGGGGGCCGTCGCCCCCCTCGGGGGTCGTCAGGCGCCCCCCCTTGGCCGTGATCGCACCGCACTGGACGCAGTTGGTGTAGTTCACGATCACGTCCACCTCGCCCTTCTCGGGGGCGTCGTCGGGGATCTCGTATACGCCGGCGGGGCACATCCAGCGCCATGTTTCGGCGATCTCGCGCGGGACCCTTTTCTGCAGCCGGATGTGGTTGGGGGCGTCGTCGCGGGTCGCGTTGCCGGTGATGAACACCGAGGAGAGCTTGTCGAAGATGTATTTCCCGTCCGGCTTGGGATAGCGGTCCTTGGTGTTGCCGACGAACACCGACTCGGCGTCGTCGCGGTGCCACTGCTGGCGACCCGGGGGCACCTTGCCCTTGGACATGATCGACGGGCCCGCCAGCAGGCTCCCGAGCAGGAAGCCCTTCTGGAACGCCTGCCTGGTGTTGCGCACCTGGTAGAGCTCGGTCCCGATCGTGGAGCGCTCGACCGCGTCCTCGTAGTCGGAGAAGTCGCTGCTGCCCCGCTTGAGGGCGGCGTAGATCGACTCGGCTGCGAGCATCCCCGACTTGATGCAGTGGTGGACGCCCTTCAGGGCGGCCGTGTCGACCATCCCGCCGGCGTCCCCGACGAGCACGGCGCCGGGCATCGACAGCTTCGGCATCGACCAGTAGCCGCCGCCCGGAAGGGCCTTCGCGCCCCACGCGACACGTTCGCCGCCCTCGAGGATGCCCTTCACCAGGGGGTGCGTCTTGAAGGTCTGCAGCAGATCGTGGGCGGAGGTGGTCGCGTCGTGGTAGTTGAGGTCGACCACGAACCCAATCGAGACGAGGTCGTCGCCGGTCTTCTCGTCCTTCATCGGGTACATCCAGGTGCCGCCCAGCTGCCCGTACTTGGCCGCCACCTTCAGCGGCCACGGCTGCACGAACGTGTGGATCACCCGGTCCAGTGGCCTGGGGACCTTCCAGACCTCCTTGACCCCGAGCTCCCAGACCTGCGGCTCGCGGTTGGCGCCCAGGTCGAACTCCTTGATCGCGGCCCCGGTGAGATGCCCCCAGCAGCCCTCCGCGAGCACGACCGCCTTGGCCTTGATGTCGGTGCCCGGCTCGAAGTTGCCGAGCGGCTCGCCGTCCTTGCCGCGCCCCTTGTCGCCGGAGCGCACGCCGACCACGCGCCCGTCCTCGACCACGAGCTGCGTGGCGGAGGTCTCGGTCAGCACGTAGGCGCCGGCCTCCTCGGCCTGGCGCTGCTGGTAGCGCGCCAGGGCGGACACCGAGACGACCTCGTTGCCGTGGTTCTTGAAGTTCGGCACCGCCGGGATCGGCACCGGGAGCTTGGATTTGGAGCTGGTGAGCATGTACACCGACTCCTTGGTCACCTCGCCGAAGGCGAAGCCCTCCTCGCGCCACTGCTCGCGGCTCAGGTCCGGGAACAGCTCGAGCAGCGGGCCAGGGCGCATGACCGCGCCGCTGAGGTTGTGCCCGCCGCAGGTCTTGGCCTTCTCCACCACCGCCACCGGGACTTCCCCGAGGCGCTCGAGCATCTCGGGGTCGTCGCCGAGCAGCTGCAGCAGGCGGTTGGCGCACGCCAGGCCGGCGGTCCCACCGCCGACGATCGCGACCCCGACCTCGATCAGCTCGTCCTCCGGGTCGAGCCCGCGCTTGACGAACTCCTTGCGCGAGTCCACCGGCGGCGGGAACGCGGCCGGGGAGACCTTGCCGTTGGCGGAGCCGTCGTGGGCCATCGCCTCAGGCGCCTTTCTTGGCCTTCACAGCATCTGTGAGCTTGGGCAGGATCTTGTTCAGGTCGCCGACTACCCCGAGGTCGGAGAATTCGAAGATCGGGGCGTTGGCGTCCTTGTTGATCGCCACGATGTTCTCCGAGCCCTGCATCCCGACCTTGTGCTGGATCGCGCCGGAGATGCCGGCCGCCAGGTACAGCTTCGGCGCCACCGTCTTGCCGGTCTGGCCGATCTGGGCGGCGTAGGGGTACCAGCCCGCATCCACGACCGCACGGGTGGCGGCCACGGCGGCGTTGGATCCGAAGGCGGCCGCCAGATCCTCGGCCAGCTGGAAGCCCTCGGCCTTGCCGAGCCCGCGGCCGCCGGCGATCAGGATGTCGGCGCCCTCGATGTCGACGTCGGCCCCGCGCTGTTCGCCGCGGATCAGCATCTTCGCCCTGGTGGCCTGCGGGCTGAGCTCGAAGTCGAGCTGCTCCACGGCCGCGTCGCCGTCGCCGGTCTCACGGGCCTCGAACGCGTTCAGGCGCCCGATCACGATCCCCACCGGGGAGCGGTACTCGATTTCGGAGATCGCCGAGTCGCCGAGGATCGGGCGCTCGGCGATCAGCTTGCCGCCCTCCGCCCGCACCGCGGTGACCTCCATCACGACCCCCGCGCCCAAGCGGGCGGCCAGACCGGCGCCGATCTCGAACCCGAGCAGGCCGCCGCCGAAGAGGGCGTAGGAGTAGCCGCCGTCTGCGATCGCCTTGGCCATCGCGTCGACCAGCGGCTGCGCCAGCCCTTCCGGCCCCTCGGCCACGAGCACCTTCTTGGCGCCGTAGCGGCCGAGCGAGGCGGCGAGCTCGTGGGAGACGTTCTCGCCGAGCAGGATCGCGTGCGCCTCCCCGCCGATTTCGCCGGCCAGCTTCGCGCCCTCGGACACCGCCCCGAGTGAGTTCTTGTTGATCGCGCCTTCGTAGTGGAGCGCGTAAACGAGGATGTTCGCCATCAGCTTTGGTCTCCTTAGATGAGCTTGCGCTCGTCGAGCCAGGCGAGGATCTTTTCGACGGTCTCGCCGGTGTCCTCGTCCTCGATGATCTCTCCGGCGGCCTTCGCCGGGGGCGCCTTGGCGGCGATCCAGTGGGCGGCCGAGTTGTCGCCGCCGACTTTGCCCGGGTCGATGCCCGCGTCGGCCGCCGCCATCGCCTGGAGCGGCTTCTTCTTGGCGCCCATGATCGCCTTCAGCGACGGGTAGCGCGGCTCGTTGATCGCGTCCCCGACCGAGATCACCGCCGGCATCTCGACCTGGACGGTGTCGTAACCGTACTCGGCCTGGCGCTCGCAGCGCAGGCCCCCGTCGGCGACGTCCATCTTGATCACCTGCGTCAGCGACGGCATCCCCAGGTGGTCGGCCACGACGGCTCCGATCGTGTAGCACTCGCCGTCGTCGGACTGCTGACCGAGCAGCACCAGGTCGGGGCTCTCGGCCTCGAGCGTCTTCGCGAGCGCGTACCCCGTGGCGGCCACGTCCGAGCCGGCCAGGATCGCATCGGAGAGGTGGATCGAGCGGTCGGCTCCGAGCGAGACGGCCTTGTGGAGCGCCCTCACGGCGCTCTCGGGTCCCATCGTCACCGCCACGATCTCCTCCACGGGTGCCGCTCCGCCCTCGCGGATCTGCATCGCCGCCTCGATCGCGTGCGTGTCGTAGGGGTTGAGGTTCTTCTCGCCGCTGCGGTCCATCCGGCCCGTGTTGGGGTCCAGGCGCTTTTCAACCGCCGCGTCGGGAACCTCCTTCACCAGGACACAAATCTTCATGTTCTGCAGGGCTCCTTGAATCGGTTGCGTTGGATCCTACCGTCAGACGTTGACTGACGAGTCAATCAGCTGCTGCTGCGAGCGCCGGCGGACTCGCGGATGAAGTCCACGATCGCCTGCGTGGACGCCCCCGGGGTGAAGACCTCGGCCACACCCAGCGCCTTCAGCTCGGGGATGTCCTGAGCCGGGATCGTGCCCCCGACGGTGATGATCACGTCGTCCACGCCCTGCTCGCGGAGCAGCTCCACCACGCGCGGCACGAGCGTCATGTGGGCCCCCGAGAGGATCGACAGCCCGACCGCGTCGGCGTCCTCCTGGATCACGGTCTCGACGATCTGCTCCGGGGTCTGGTGCAGGCCGGTGTAGATCACCTCCATGCCCGCGTCGCGCAGCGCCCGGGCGATGATCTTCGCCCCGCGATCGTGCCCGTCGAGGCCGGGCTTGGCGACGACCACGCGGATCTTGCCCTGCGTCGTTGTGGGGTTGGAGGCCATGGCTGGGTGGTGCGCTCGCGGGGCGCGCGCTGCAGGCATCGGCGCCGCGCGGTGAGCAGCGTACCGGCCCCCAGGCGGGGGGGCAACCGAGCCGGCCCGCGTCGCGGACGGCTCCCCTCAGCGACGACGGTCGAGCACCACCCGCCCCACCGAGGCCACCGCGGTGGCGGCCCCGAGCACGGCGAGCATCTTCAGGCGCCGCCCGAGGCGGTCGAGCTCCACCACCTCCCACCCCTCCTGCAGGGCGATCCGGCGCAGCGCCGCGTCGGGGTTGACGACCACGGCGTTGCCCACGGCCCTCAGCATCGGCAGGTCCGACTCGGAGTCCGAGTAGGCGTAGGAGCTCTCGAGCGCGATCCCCTCACGGTCGGCCAGCTCGCCCATCGCCAGCACCTTGCCCTCGCGGTAGTTGAAGGGCCCGGCGGGCCGTCCCGTGTAGCGGCCCTCGACGATCTCCGAGCGGGACCCGAGACCGCCGTCGAAGGCCAGCACGTGCGCCAGCAGGTCGGCCATCTCCTGGGAGGCGGCGGTCAGGATGTAGACGGGCATTCCGTCGTCCTGGTGGGCGTAGGCGCGTTCGAGCATCTCCGGGTACAGGCGTGGGAGCACCCCGGCCAGGACCCGCGGGGCGAGCCGCTCGAGGTCGCGCACGCGCACCCCGGCGATCATCTCCCCCACCCGCCGGCGGACGTCGTCGGCGCGGTCGTCGGTCGAGCCGAGCAGCCTGAAGCGGACGTTCTCGTAGGCGTCCTTGGCCAGCCGCGAGCGCGAGATCATCCCCGTCTCATAAGCCGCCCGGGCGAAGAAGATCCCCGACGAGCCGGCCATCAGCGTCTTGTCGAGGTCGAAGAAGGCGGCCCCGCGCGGGCTCTGCATCGCAGACTTCCCCGGCCCCCTCGGGTCGGCCGGCGGATCGGGCACTAGACCCGCAGGATCAGCGCGTCGCCCTGTCCGCCGCCGGAGCAGATCGCCGCGCAGCCGAGACCGCCGCCGCGGCGGCGCAGCTCGAGCAGCAGGCTGCCGATGATGCGCGCCCCCGAGGCCCCGATCGGGTGCCCGAGGGCGACCGCGCCGCCGTTGACGTTGACGCGGTCCTCGTCGATGCCGAGCATCCGGATCGAGTTCAGCGTGACCGACGCGAACGCCTCGTTGATCTCCCACAGGTCGATGTCGCCGGGCTGCAGGCCGGCTTTCTCGAGCGCCTTGCGGGCAGCCGTGGCGGGGGTCGTGGCCAGGTACGCGAAGTCGTTGGCACTCTGGGCGTGGGCCACGATCTCCCCGAGCGGCTCCTTCTTGTTGGCGGCCGCCCACTCGTCGGAGGCGAGCACCAGCGCCCCCGCGCCGTCGTTGACGCCGGGGGAGTTGCCGGCCGTGTGGGAGCCCTCCTTGCCCACCAGCCCGGGCAGCTTCGCCAGCGCCTCCAGCGAGGATCCGCGCCGTGGCCCCTCGTCGATCTCCACCACCGTCGGCTCGTCCGGCTTCTTCTTGTTGGGGATCGTGACGGCCACGATCTCCTCGGACATGCGCCCGTCGTCGATCGCCTTCAGCGCCAGTTCGTGCGAGCGCAGCGCCCAGCGGTCGAGATCCGCGCGGGTCATCTCGAGCTCTTCCCCGACCTCGGTCGCCTCGACGAACATCTGCTTGCCCGAGAACGGGTTGGTGAGGCCGTCGTGGACCATCGCGTCGAGGATCTTGGCGTCGCCCATGCGGTAGCCGAAGCGCCCCTGGGGCATCAGGTAGGGGGCCTTGGACATCGACTCCATGCCGCCCCCCACGCCGACCTGCACCTCGCCCGTGCGAATCGCCTGGTCGAGCAGCACGCTGGCCCGCAGCCCCGACGCGCAGACCTTGTTGATCGTCTCCGAGGAGACCTCCTTGGGGATCCCGGCCTTGATCTGTGCCTGCCGGGAGGGGATCTGGCCCTGGCCCGCCTGCAGCACCTGGCCGACGATCACGTGGTCGACCTGCTCGGGCTCCACCTCGGCGCGCTCGAGCGCCGCCGAGATCGCCAGGCCGCCGAGCTCGGGGGCCGGGAGCGTCGAGAGCCCGCCGCCCATCTTCCCGATCGGGGTACGGGCCGCGCCGAGGAACACGGTGGTGGGCATGAAAGCTTGGGCCTCCTGGAAGTCGTTGACGGCGCCGGCTGCCGAGATGGTAGTGGACGCCTGCACGCGCTCCGCGCGCAGGGGCGGCGGGCCGGGCCCCGCGGACGCCGCGGCGCCGCCAGGGATATGGTCCCGGCCACCCATGCGCGTGAGCACGATCGCCACCACAGCCGCCCCGGGTGATTCCGACACGGTCGCGGTCGGGGCGTTCGACGGCGACACGGCCGTGGCGGGCTCGCCCGAGCAGGTGGGCGAGCTGCTCGGCTCGCGCGAGGCGCGCACCACCGTCGGCGCGCTGGCGCTCGCCCACGCCGACGGCCGGCGCTGGCTGATCGTGGGGCTCGGCCCCCGTGGGCGCTTCGACGCCGAGCGCGCGCGAGTGGCGGCGGCCGCCGCCTGTGGGCGCGCCCGGGAGCTCTCCACGCGCACCCTCTGCTGGGTGCTGCCGCAGGGCGCCGGCCCCGAGGTCGCCGCCGGTCTGGTGGAGGGCACCGTGCTGGCCGACTACCGCTTCGACCGGGCCAAGGGGGCGGGAGCCTCCAAGGACGACGCGGACGCGCCCCCGAAGCAGCTCGAGGGCCTGATCGTGGCGGGCGACGGGGAGCTCGAGCGGCCCGTCGCGGAGGCGGCGGTGGTGGCCGAGGCTGCCAACCGCGCCCGCGACCTGCAGAACCGGCCGGCCAACGACCTCACCCCCTCCGCGCTCGCCGAGCGTGCCAAGGCGATGGCCGGCGAAGTGGAGCGGTTGAGCGCCGAGGTCGAGGGTCGCAGCGGCATTCTCGAGCGCGGGATGGGGGCCTTCGCGGCGGTCGCCCAGGGCTCCTACGAGGAGCCCGCCCTGATCACCGTCCGCTACCGCGGCCCCGGAGCGAGCGGGCCCGTGCTGGGCCTGGTCGGCAAGGGCGTGACCTTCGACAGCGGCGGGATCTCGCTGAAGCCCTCGGCGAAGATGTCCGAGATGAAGTTCGACATGTCCGGCGCCGCCAGCGTGCTGGAGGCGGTCGGGGCGATCGCGCGCCTGGAGCTGCCGGTGGACGTGATCGCGGTCGTGGGTGCGACCGAGAACCTCCCCAGCGGGCGCTCGGTCAAGCCGGGCGACATCGTGACGGCCGCCAACGGCATCACGATCGAGGTGAACAACACCGACGCCGAGGGCCGCCTGGTGCTGGCCGACTGCCTCTCCTACGCGATCGAACAGGGCGCCGAGCGGGTGGTGGACCTGGCCACCCTCACGGGGGCGGTGATCGTCGCGCTCGGCTCGACCTACTCCGGCCTGATGAGCAACGACGACGAGCTATCCGGGCGGATCATCGACGCCGGCGCCCGCAGCGGCGAGATCGTCTGGCGGCTGCCGCTGCACGAGGAGTACGACGAGCTCATCAAGGGCACCTACGGCGACCTCAACAACGCCCCAGAGGCGCGCAAGGCCGGGACGATCGTGGGCGGGTCGTTCCTGCGCAGGTTCGTCGGCGACGTCCCCTGGGCCCACCTCGACATCGCCGGCTCGGCCTGGGAGCTGGGACGGCCGTACGTCGGCAAGGGCGCCTCCGGCTACGGCGTGCGCCTGCTGGTGGAGCTGGCCCGCTCCTACTGCGCCTGAGGCCCCGCCGTGGACTTCGAGCTGTCCTCCGACCACGAGCTGATCCGGCGCACCGTGCGCGAGTTCGCCGAGGGGGAGGTCGCCCCGGTGGCCGAGGAGCTCGACCGCACGAAGTCGTTCCCGTACGAGATCGTGCGCAAGCTCGGAGCGCTGAACCTGATGGGCATCCCCTTCCCGCAGAGCTACGGCGGCGCGGGAGCGG
>DATJOU010000149.1:0-4055 GCA_035506775.1 Solirubrobacteraceae bacterium
GTTCGCAGAGCACGGCCTGGGCCACCACCGCGAGCGCCACCAGCAGTCGCGGGCCGAGCAGCGCGCCGAGTGCCGGAGCAAGCAGCGAGTAGGCCGGCAGGTGGTGGCCGCCGTACCAGGAGTTGTCCCACAGCGTGAACCCCACCCGGGAGAACAGGTCGCTGCGGTAGCTGGCGGCCGCCAGGTCCGGGCTGGCGGGTGTCAGCACCAGGTAAGCGGCCGCCATCAGCGCCGCCAGCGGCCACGCCGGCAGGCGGTCCAGCAGGCCGGCCGCACGACCGCCCGCGGACCTCCGCGGGCGCCCCTGCGACGCGCCCGATCCGCGCGGCCCCGCGAGCGGCTCGCCGACGGCTGTGCCGCTCGTCATCGGCCCGCGAGGAAGTCGTGCACGCGCGCGGGCAGGTCGGGACGGTCGAGCCACGGCCAGTGGCCCGCGTCGGGAAGCTCCAGCAGCTCGGCGTGCGGCAGCGCCGCCACGTACTCGCGGGCGAAGCGCTCGGGGATGTAGGGATCGCGGGTTCCCCACGCCACCAGCGTCGGCGCGCGGACGTCCCCGAGGTGCTCGCCGGCCGCCGCCAGGCGCTCGGAGGGGGAGCTCCGGTACAGGCGCAGGATCGCCCGCTCGGTGCCCTGGTCGAGGTACTTCAAGATCGAGTTGCGGACGTCTTCGGGCAGCGGCCCCGGCGTGACGTTCGCCTCACGCGAGAGGTGCTTGAGCGTGAAGCCCACCATCGTCCCCATCGCCAGCTCGCCGAGGACCGGCGTGCGCCAGGCGCGGGCCAGGCGGTGCCACCTGTAGCCGGGCAGGAACGGCACCACGTTGATCAGCACCATCCGCTCCACCCGCTCCGGGCGGCGCTGGGCGAACGCCAGCCCGACCGCGCCCCAGTCGTGCATCACCAGCCTCACCCGCTCGATCCCGCGCCAGTCCAGGAAGCGCTCGATGAAGCTGTCGTACTCCTCGATCGTGGAGCTCAGCCAGCCGGGCTTGTAGGAGCGCCCGAAGCCGGGCAGGTCGACGGCCAGGCCGCCCGTGAGCGCCAGCCACGCGGTCCATTCGTCGGCGTTGCTGGGCACCCCGTGCAGGTACAGCACCGGCGCGAGTGCGGCCTCCTGCTCGGGGGCCGGGGCTTCTCGCCAGAACACGGGCAGGCCGTCGAGATCCTCGGTGTGCTCGCTCGCCTCGCGCACCTGGGGCGAGCTTATCCTGCGGATACGGTGCCCGGGTGCCCTCGACCCGCCGGACCCGCCCATCCCACGAGCCGCCCACCCGCCAACGGGTGGCGCGTGTGCGGCGACGGTTGAGGTTCGTGTACGGGATTCCGCCGACCACCCCACACCACCACCCGATCGCCGAGCTCGTGCTGACCGTGCTGTCGCAATCCACCAACGACCGCAACCGCGACGTCGCCTACCTGCGGCTGCGCGAGTTCCTCCCCACCTGGGAGCAGGTCCGCGACGCCCCCGTCGCCGAGGTCGAGCGGGCGATCCGGCCGGGGGGCATCTCGAAGGTCAAGTCCGTGCGCCTGCAGGCGATCCTGCGGGCGATCACGAGCGACGCCCGCGACCCCGGCCACGAGCTGTCGCTGGACTGGCTGGCGGGCGCGCCCGTGGGCGAGGGCCGCGACTACCTGGTGGGGCTCCCCGGCGTGGGCCGCAAGACCGCCGCCTGCGTGCTGCTGTTCGCGCTGGGCAAGCGTGAGGTGCCGGTGGACACGCACGTCTCGCGGGTCGGCATCCGCCTCGGGCTGCTCCCTGCGGGAGCGCCTTTTGAGGTGCTCCACGACCGCATGCTGGCGCTCACCCCGCGGGGGGCGGAGCTCGAGTTGCACGTCAACCTCCTGCGTCACGGCCGGCGCACCTGCCAGGCCCGCCGCCCGCGCTGCGAGCTGTGCGCGCTCGAGCCGCTGTGCCCGAGCAGCCTGCTGCGCCATCCGGGCCGCGGGCTGCCCGCCTAGCCTCCCGGCGACTCTAGCCCCGGGGCAGGACGGCGAAGGCGATCACGGCGTACTGGAGCGCGGCGGCGGCCACCACCAGCGAGTGGAACACCTCGTGGTAGCCGAACACCCGCGGCCACGGGTTGGGGCGTTCGCTGGCGTACACGACGGCCCCGACCACGTACAGGAGCCCGCCGGTGGCGAGCCCCGCGACCCCGAGCCAGCCGATCGCCGCCGGCAGTTCCCCGAACACGGCCGCGGTCACCAGCCCGAGGGCCACGTACACGCCCGCGAACAGCCACTTGGGGGCGTCGATCCACAGCAGCTTGAACAGCACCCCCCCGAGCGCCCCGGCCCACAGCACGATCAGGATCGCCTTCGAGAGCGACCCCTTCAGCGCGATCAGCGCCACCGGCGTGTAGGTGCCGGCGATCAGGACGAAGATCATCGAGTGGTCCAGGCGCCTCATCCAGCGCCGGGCCCGGGGCCGCCAGGTGACGCGGTGGTAGAGGGCGCTGGTGCCGAGCAGCCCGGAGACGGCGGCCGCGTAGATCGCGGCGGCCACCCGCGCCCGCCCGTCGGAGGCCGCCAGGATCAGCGCGACCCCGCACCCGAGGGAGATGAAGAAGGCGTACTCGTGCAGCACCCCCCGGAGTCGCGGCTTGAGCGGCTGCAGGCTGGCGGTGGTGATCCTCTGCAGTTCGTTCATCGCCTCTCACAGGGAAAAGTAGCGGGGCCGGACGATGTGCGCGCGGGTCGGGAGGTGGCGGCCGCGGCGAACCGTGGCGGCAGGGGGCTCGGGCGACCGCGGGCCACCCCGCCGGGGCCCTCGATCGGCCGCGTCTAACCCCGCCCGGGCGGGGTAGGCAGGCTCACGGCGGGAGGGGACCGGAATCTGCCCACGATGGGCGGAAAACCTACCCAAAGATCCGCAAAATGCGGCCATAATGGCCTTGATATGTGGCAGAAAATCTGCCACAATGTGACTCAGATTTATCCAGCGTATCCACAGAAAGGTTTACAGTAATGGCCAAGACCATAGGCATCGACCTGGGCACGACCAACTCGTGCATGGCCGTGCTGGAGGGTGGCGAGCCGACCGTGATCGAGAACGCCGAGGGCGGTCGAACGACGCCGTCGGTGGTCGCCTTCACGGCCTCCGGGGAGCGCCTGGTCGGCACGGTGGCCAAGCGCCAGGCGGTGACAAACCCCCAGAACACGATCTTCTCGATCAAGCGCTTCATGGGCCGCAAGGAGGGCGAGGTCCGCGAGGAGGAGTCGATCGTCCCCTACAAGGTCGTCGCAGGACCCAACGGCGACGCCCGCGTGGAAGCCAACGGCAAGCAGTACTCCCCGCCCGAGATCTCCGCGATGATCCTGCAGAAGCTGAAGGCCGACGCGGAAGCGTACCTCGGTGAGGCCGTCGACTCGGCCGTGATCACCGTCCCCGCGTACTTCAACGACGACCAGCGGCAGGCGACCAAGGACGCCGGCAAGATCGCCGGGCTCGACGTCAAGCGGATCATCAACGAGCCCACCGCGGCCTCGCTCGCGTACGGGCTCGACAAGGAGTCCGACCAGACGATCCTGGTGTTCGACCTCGGCGGTGGCACCTTCGACGTGTCCGTGCTCGAGATCGGCGACGGGGTCTTCGAGGTCAAGTCCACGGCCGGGGACAACCACCTCGGCGGTGACAACTTCGACAAGGCGATCGTCGACTGGCTCGTGGCCGAGTTCAAGAAGTCGCAGGGCATCGATCTCTCTGCCGACCCGATGGCCCTCCAGCGTCTCTACGAGGCGGCCGAGAAGGCCAAGATCGAGCTCTCCACGACCCAGGAGACGCAGATCAACCTGCCGTTCATCACCGCCGACGCCTCCGGGCCGAAGCACCTCGACACGCGCCTGACCCGGGCGAAGCTGGCGGAGCTCACCTCCGACCTGCTCGACCGCGTGGTGGGGCCGGTCAACCAGGCGATGGACGACGCCAAGAGCAAGGGCGTCAAGGAGATCGACCACATCGTGCTCGTGGGCGGCATGACCCGCTCGCCCGCGGTGCAGGAGAAGGTGAAAGAGCTGACGGGCAAAGAACCCCACCGGGGCGTGAACCCCGATGAGGTC
>DATJOU010000150.1:0-4251 GCA_035506775.1 Solirubrobacteraceae bacterium
ATCCCGTTGACGTTGATACGGTGCCTGATCAAATCGAGGCCGGCCGATTGGGTGATGCTGATGACCGCCGCCTTTGTGGCGCAGTACATGGAAACCAGAGCCTCGCCCCGCCGTCCCGCCTGCGAGGCCATGTTGATGATCTTCCCGCCCTGCCCCCGCGCGATCATGCGCTTGGCGACCGCCTGCAACGTGAAGAAGAGGCCTTTCACATTGACTGCGAACAGCTTGTCATAGCTCTCCTCGGTCACCTCGACGATCGGCGCCATGTCGAAGATCCCGGCGTTGTTGAAGAGAATGTCGATCCTGCCCCAGCGGGCGACGACGTTCTCGACCGCAGCGTCGATCGACGGGGTCTTGGTCACGTCGAGCGCGACGGCAAAGGCCTTCGCGCCGTGCCGCGCCGCGGTCTCGTGCGCCTCGGCGAAATTGACGTCGGCGACCCCCACCCGCGCGCCTTCCGCGATGTAACGATCGACGATCGCCGCCCCGATGCCACGCGCGCCGCCCGTGACGAGGGCGACGCCCCCGGGCCCCGGCTCCCCGCTCACCGGCTCGCCTCGGCACCCGCGCCCGGAAGCGTCGCTCGCCATCCCGCCCGCCAGGCGGCGAACGCCGAGGCCAGCTCGTCGAACATGGCCTCGATCAACGCGATGCCCTCCACAGCCGACGCCCCCTCGGGATCGCCGAGGACCCCGTTGGCACTGACCGCCCGGACCGAGCTGGCCCGCAGCTCGGGCATGAGCTCCCGGATCGGGCGGCGATCGCCGGCCTCGGCCCGCTCGAGCCGCACCGAATCCGGGTCGAGGGCGAGCTGGATCGACGTCTCTGTGCGGCCGGCGTGCGCATCGCCGCTCCACGACGGCGTCCAAGCCAGGATGCGGCCGGACTCCGCGGTCAGCCGGCGCTCCGCTCGGCGGAGGGGTTCGGCGTTGCCGCCGTGCGTCGACACGATCACGACCCCCGGGAAGCTTCTCGAGGCGGACCGGCACAGCTCGACCAGCGTGGCCTCGAGGGCCTCCTGCCCGATCGAAAGGGTGCCGACGAATCCCTCGTGCTCGCCGCTCGCGCCGTAGGCGAGGGGTGGTGCGACGACCACGTCGCGCCTCGCCGCGGCGAGGCGGCGGCAGAGCTCGTGCGCGAGGTCGGCGTCCGTGGAGAGCGGAAGGTGCGGGCCGTGTTGCTCGGTGGAGCCGAGCGGCAGCGCGAGGGCGGCGCCGTCCGCGGCGAGGTCTCCCGCTTCGGGCCAGGTGAGACGGGCCAGCTCCCGGTGGTTCACCCCCCCGCCGGCGCGGTCCCGAGCATCCGTGCGAACCCGGGGTCGACGATGACGTCCGCCGGTCCGAGGTCCTGCACGGAGGAGATGCCGAGCCCGAGGAGCGTCGAGTCGATGCCGCTGCGCAGGATGTCGAGGACGTTCTCCACGCCCGCCTGGCCGTTGGCCGCCAGGCCCCACAGGTAGGCCCGGCCGATCATGACCGCCCTGGCCCCGAGCGCCAGCGCCTTGACCACGTCGCTGCCCCGGCGGACGCCGCCGTCCATGAGGACGTCGATCTCGCCGCCGACCGCGGCCGCGATGCCCGGAAGGGCCCGCACCGAGGCCGGGGTCCCGTCGACGTTGTTGCCGCCGTGGTTGGACACCGAGATCGCGCTGACGCCCGCGTCGGCCGCCCGCCTGGCGTCGTCCACCCGCATGACCCCCTTCAGCATGAAGGGTCCGCTCCAGAGCTCGCGCAGCCACCGCACGTCGTCCCACGAAGGGGGCGGCGTCTGCATCCATTGGCCGTACGCCCCGAAGAAGGTGAGCGGCTCCTCGTCGGGCATGGTCATGTTGGGCACGATCAGGCCGGGCAGCGCGCCGCTGCGCGCGAACTCGAGCAGCCACGAGGGGCGGACCACGGCCTCCGGCGCCAACCGCGCCATCGTCTTGAAGTCGAGCCGGTCGGGGATGAACGGGCTGCCCCAGTCGCGGCCGTTGGCAAACGACCAGTCCAAGGTCGCGATCAGGCCCACCGCGCCGGCCGCCCGGGCCCGCTCGATGCGCTGGGCGATCTGGTCGCGCGTACCGGACCAGTAGACCTGGAAGAGGGTCTTGGGGTTGGCCCCCACCACCTCCTCCACCGGCTTGCTGGCAAAGGAGCTGAGACCCATCGCCGTCCCGCGAGCGGCTGCGGCGCGGGCCACGGCGACCTCGCCGTCGGGGTGCACCGCCTGGACGCCGGTGGGAGAGATCAGCACGGGCAGCGAGACGTCGAGACCCATCACGGTGGTGGCGAGCTCTCGCTTGGCGGGCATGCCCGCGACGTGGGGCGCGAAGCCGAGCTCGTCAAAGGCCGCGACGTTGTCGGACGCCGTCAGTCCCCGTTCAGAGCCCGCCACGAGGGCGCCGTAGACGGAGCTGGGCAGCCGCCGCTTGGCCCGGCGCTGCGCTACGGCAACGGTCTCGAACCACGGGTTGGCCACGACTCAGCCCGATCCGGACGAGCTCGGGGCCGAAAGGGCGAAGTCGGCCAAGGGAGACTCGTCGCACGCCCGCGCCGGCGGCCGGCGAGCCAGGGTCACCGGCACCGAGGGCCGGGATCGAGAATGGTCCACCCCGGGCTCCGGCCGAACCGACTGCCGGGCGCCCGTGCCGTGTCCTTTGACGCACTCGGGATCCGGACCGTCGAGCGGGAGGCCGGTGAAGAACTTGGCCGCCATGCATCCGCCCCGGCACGAGTCGAACGCCGAGCACGCCTGGCACGCCCCACCGGTCTGGGGTTGCCGGAGACCGGCGAAGAGCTCCGATTGGCGCCACACCCCGGCGAACCCTCCGGGGGACCGCACGTTGCCCGCCCGGAACTCCTCGTGGATGGCGAAGGGGCAGGCGTAGACGTCTCCGACCGGGTCGATCAGGCAGACCACGCGGCCTGCACCGCACAGGTTGAGCCCCGGCAACGCCTCCCCGTAGCCGGCCAGGTGAAAGAAGGAGTCGCCGGTGAGCACCCGCTCGCCGCGCTCGAGCAGCCAGTCGTAGAGCCGGCGCTGCTGGTCCGCCGTCGGATGCAGGTCGTCCCAGACGTCCACGGCGCGCCCGGAGGGACGCAGGCGCGTCACGCGCAGCTGGGCACCGTAGAGGTCGGCGATCGCCTTCAGGTCGTCGAGCTGCTCCACGTTGTGGCGGGTGACGACGACCGAGAGCTTGAAGCCCTCGAAGCCCGCCTCGGCCAGGTGCTCCATGGCCCGGCGCGCCGCGGCGTAGGAGCCCGGCCCGCGCACCGCGTCGTTGACCTCTGCGGTCGCCCCGTCGATGGAGATCTGCACGTCCACGTAGTCGCTCGCCGCCAGCTGCTCCGCGACGAGCGGGGTGATGCGCGTGCCGTTGGTGGAGAACTTGACCCCGACATGGTGCGCCGTCGCGTACTCGAGGAGCTCGAAGAAGTCACGGCGGATGGTGGGCTCCCCGCCACCCACGTTGACGTAGAAGACCTGCATGGCCTCGAGCTCGTCGATGACCCGCATGCACTCTGCAGTCGAGAGCTCGGCGGGGTCGCGGCGCCCGGAGCTCGACAGGCAGTGCGTGCAGGCCAGGTTGCAGGCGTAGGTCAGCTCCCAGGTGAGGCAGATCGGGGCGTCCAGGCCGAACTGGAAGCGCTCGACGAGCGGGGTGCCCGAGGGCCGAGCCCGGGTCCCGGACCCTGGGGCAGCGGGTGCCGGGACCCCGGACGTGGTCGGGGCCATGGCAAGGGTTCCCGGCGCCTCCGACCGGTCGATCGGTGCGGGGGCGCCGAGCCCCGCCCTCGGCACGATCATGTCGGTCTCCGCCAGGGTCCGCAGCGCCCTGGTGTAAGCCGACAGCTCCCGCTCGGGAACGCCGTGTGCCCGACAGGCCGCGGTGACGTCCGCGTGCGCCTCGAGCCCGCGAACCACCTCGAGCAGTCGCCTGCTCTTCAAGAAGGAGAGGCGCCGCGTCCCGAAGTGGTAGGCCATCGCCCCGAACGACTCGGGCCGGATGTCCACCAGCGGGTTGAGGCGCCAGCCGCCCCTCAGCTCGGCGCCGCCCGGCTCGGCCAGGGTGCCCGCGGGCGGCGCGTCCGTCGTGCTCAATACACCCCGCACATTCCGTCGATCGAGACGTCCTCGATCAAAACGTCCTCTTCGACCAGGGCCTCCGGCTCCCCGGCCACCTCAGCGGCCTCTGCCTGGGCCGCCGCCGGGTCGAGCGTCTGGGTCTCTGCCATCGGGAACTCCTTTCCCCGGGGGAGCGCCGCTCGC
>DATJOU010000151.1:0-15985 GCA_035506775.1 Solirubrobacteraceae bacterium
TTTGAGTTTCGGCGCCAGGAAGAATATGCCCCACAGCCCGTACACGACCGAGGGCACCGCGGCGAGCAGCTCGACCAGGACCGTCAGCGGCCCGCGCAGCCGGGCCGGTGACAGCTCGGTCGTGAAGAGCGCCGTCGCGACCGCCACCGGCACGCCCATCAGCAGCGCCAGGGCGGAGGTGATCAGCGTGCCAACCACCAGCGGCAGCGCCCCGAAGTGGTCGGCCCCGGGGTTCCAGTCGTTGCCGAAGATGAAGCCGACGGTTCCTTCTTTCGAGAGCGCCGGCCGCGCCTCGCCGATCAGGCGGATGAAGAAGTAGACGATCACCGCCAGGATGAAAGCCGCCAGCGCCGTCAGCCCCCACCGCAGCAGCCGGTCGGGCAGGCGCGCCAGCGGCGAGCGCGTCAACAACCCACGCCCGCCGCCGGTTACGGATGCAGCCTCCACCTCGCGCCTACCGCCGTCTGTGCGTCCCGTCCGTCAGCCGGCGCCGAGGGCGGTGCCGTTGCACTGCAGCGAGGCAGCGGCGTTCTTCGATTTTTCGAGGATCGCGGCCGGAAGGGCGGCGTAGTCGGCCTTCGAGAGGATCGCCTGACCCTGGCCGAGTCCGTAGTTGAGGAACCTGGCCACGCCCTTGGCGGCCGCTTCGCCTCCCGGGACCCCCGCCTTGCAGAGGTCTTTGTTGACCACGATGAACGTCTGCGAGGTGATCGGGTAGGCCTTTTCGCCGGGCGGGTTGGAGATTTTGAACCCGAGGTTGGCGGGCACGGTGATCCCTTCGGCGGCGGCGCTGGTGGATTCCAGCGACGGCGCGACGAAGTTGCCGGCCTTGTTCTTGACCTCGGCGACTGTGAAGTTGTGCTGCAGGGCGTATGCCTGCTCGACGTAGCCGACCGCGCCGCTGGTCTGTTCGACCGCCCCGGCGACGCCGGAGTTGCCCTTCGCGCCGGTGCCCACGGGCCACTGGACGATCTTGCCTTCGCCCACCTTGGAGGCCCATTCGGGGTCCACGCTGCTCAGGAAGCCGGTGAAGCCGGCGGTGGTGCCCGAGGAGTCCGAGCGGTGGATCACGGTGATCGTCGAGCTCGGCAGCGTCACGCCGGGGTTGAGCTTGGCGATCTGGGAGGCGTTCCAGGACTTGATCTTGCCGAGGAAGATTTCCGCGATCGTCGAGCCTTCGAGCTTCAGCCCGGTCTTCAATCCGGGGACGTTGTAGGACACGGTGATCGCACCGAGGAACATCGGGATCTGGATCGCCGGGCTCCCGTTCTTGGCGATCGACGCCTGGTCGGCGGGCTTCAGCGGCGGGTCGCTGGCGCCGAAGTCGACGGTCTTGGAGGCCAGCGAGGTGATGCCGGCGCCGGAGCCGACGGCCTGGTAGTTGACGGTCAGGCCGGAGCTCTTCAGTTCCGAGGCCCACTGTTCGTACACCGGGGCGGCGAACGTCGAGCCGGCACCGGAGATCGTGGCTGATGATCCGCCGGAGCTCGAGCCCGAGGTGGTCCCCGAGCTGGATTTCGAGCTTCCGCACGCGGCGAGTACGGCTGCGAGCAGCACGCTGGCCGCGATCGCGGCCATCTTCGAGTTGATCACTGGGTCTCCTCTGGATGGATTGTCGCTGACGGCACGCCCGGCGTTTCGGCTTTCGCCGCGTCGCAGGGCGCATGGCTGATTGTTCGGAACCGGAGCGCGAAGAGTCTCGTCAGTGGGCGGGTGCGCCCATGTAAACATCTTGTGAAGGCTGTGGTTGGAAGCGGTAGCCGAAGCCGGGGTGCGTGTGGATGAACTGGCGGTCCGGAAGGGCCGCCTCGAGCTTGCTGCGGAGCTTGCTCACGTATACATCCACCGAGCGGTCACGCGCCCGCAGCTCCGTTCCCCACACGCTCCGGTACAGGTCCTCGCGCTTGACGATCGCCCCCTGACGGCGCGCCATCGCCACCAACAGCTCGAACTCCCGCACGGACAACGTCAACGCCCGGCCGCGGGCGAGCGCCAGTCCCTGGTCCGGACGGATCTCGAGCTCTCCCGCGTGGAGCGTCTCGACGGGGGCGTCGCTGGTAGGTGTAGCCGCCACGGAGCGCAGCGTGACACGGCCCTACTGCGATCCCGTTGCAAACTCGTGATCTAGTGGTGAAGAAACCGTAAATCGCCTGTTCCCGCCGGGGCGACGACGGCTCGGGGCATATCCTTGCGCGGTGAGCTTCGCGCCCCGCACCCAGGACGGCACGCTGATGGATCTGGTGGAGGAGGCGGGTCGCAACGTACAGCGCTCCGGGCTGCTGCTCAACGACCTGCTCAAGGACTATCCCGAGCGGGCGCCCCTGGCGCAGGACCTGAAGGTGTGCGAGCAGGAAGGGGACCGCATCACCCACGACATCATCCACCGGCTCGCGGGTCGGGGACGGGTGCGGGCCCCGTTCGACGCCGGTGACGGCTACGCCCTGGCGACCGCGCTCGACGACATCGTGGACCACAGTGAGCACGTGGGGGCGCAGCTGAGCCTCTACGGCGTGGAGGCGCCGATGGAGCAGGCGGTCGAGTTCACCGAGGTGCTGGTCGGGGCCGGCGAGCAGATCGCCCAGGCGCTGAGGTCGTTGCGCACGGGCACCGATCTCGGTCCCCACCTGGTCGAGATACACCGCCTCGAGAACGAGGGCGACAGGCTCCAGCGTGACGCGGTCGCGTCCCTGTTCGCCGGCGGCATCGACCCGATGGTGGTGATCCGCTGGAAGGACATCTTCGAGTCGCTGGAGGCCGCGGTGGACGCGTGCGAGACGGTGGCCCACGTGCTCGAGGGCATCACCCTCAAGCAGCGCCGGGGGCGCCGGCGGCGCTAGCTCGTCGGGGAGGCGCTGTAGCGCAGCGCGGCGCCGGACGGGTCGCCGATCAGGAACAGCTGGAAGTGGGAGGAGCCGCTGGCCGGCACTTCGTTGACCACCGCCCTGCCGGCGGCCACCAGCTCGCTGCCGTGGTGGGCGGTGGCGTACACGACGACTTCCGACTGCGCTGCACCCGTGGGGTTGGTGACCGTCCCTTCCACCGTGCCCCCGTTGGCGCTCTGTTCGCTGACGCTGGCCTTCACCGGGAGCGAGGCCGGGCCGCCTCCCGTTTCGCCGTCACCCAGCGTGGCCGACACGCTCGCGGGCGTTCCCGTCGCCTGCACCTGGTCGTCGACCCATTCGAGCGAGCCTCCGGCGGGCAGCGACGGGACCGACGTCAGGGACGGGGAGATGCCGACCTGGTTGTTGGTGTAGACCGATGCCCCGGCGGCGTCCTTGACCTCGATCAGGATCGGGATCCTGTGCAGCGTCGTGCCCGTCGTGTTGCGGACCCAGACGACCGCCGCCGCGCCTTCGCTGGTGTGCACGACCGACGTCCCCTGGACCTTCACCTTGCTGCTCGGGGGCGCACCCACGAGAGCCCGCAACGGCTCGCTGGCTTCGGCGAGGTGCTTGCTGTGCTTCGCGACCCGTTCCAGCTGGGCGCTCTTTTCCTCGGTGGTCTCGCACCCGGCCAGGGCCAGGGTGGCGAGCGCCACCAGCGCCAGCCTCACCCGAAGTCCCCGCTGATGTAATCCCGGGTTCGCTGTTGGCGGGGGTGGTCGAAGACCTGCTCGCTGCTGCCGTACTCGACCAGCTCGCCGAGGTGCATGAAGGCGACCTCGTCGGCCACGCGGAAGGCCTGCTGCAGGTTGTGGGTCACGATCACGATCGCGATCGTCTCGCGCAGCTGCACGATCAGCTCCTCGATGGTCGCCGTCGAGATCGGGTCCAGCGCCGAGCACGGCTCGTCGAGCAGCAGCACCTCCGGTTTGGCGGCCAGGGCCCGCGCGATGCACAGGCGCTGCTGCTGTCCCCCGGAGAGCGCCAGCGCAGAACGGTCGAGGTCGCCGGCGACCTCCTCGTAGAGCCCCGCCCGCCGTAGCGCGTCCTCGACGGCGGCCTCGATCCCGGGTGTGCGCCGGCGCCGGCGGCGCCCGTTGCGCTCGGCCAGCGCATAGGCGACGTTGTCGAAGATCGTCATCGGGAACGGGTTGGGCTGCTGGAAGACCATCGTCACCCGCCGGCGCAGTTCGTTGACCTCGACCTCGTGGATGTCGGCGTCGTCGAGCGTGATCCGGCCGCTGCGGGCGGCTCCCTCCGTTACCTCGGTGAGCCGGTTCAGCGAGCGCAGCAACGTCGTCTTGCCCGAGCCCGAGGCGCCGATCAGCGCCAGCACCTCGCCCTGGCGCACGGTCATGCTCACGTCGCGCACGACCCAGTTGCTGCCGTAGGCGAGCCACACCGACTCCAGCCGCATGCGCTCCTGCACCAGCGCCGGGGTGCTGGCCGGGCGGCGCTTGCGGGGGCCGGCGAGCGCTGTCGCGGCACCACCACCGTTGCTCGCGGTGGGCGGGGCGACGTTCGGATCGCGGTCCACCACGATCCGGCGGATCGGGGGCGGCATCAGCGGGTCCATTGCATCCTCCGGCTCTCGTGCTTCACGACGACGGGCCCGCGATCGACCTCACCTGGATCGAGAACCGCGACCACCACGACCGCGCTCCCGGCTCGGAGCCGCGGGTGATGCGGGTGACGATGGCGTTCAGCAGCAACACGATCATCAGCAGCACGAACGCCGCCGCGTACGCCTTTTCGTGCGAGTTGCCCTCTCCGGCGGGGGAGTTGTAATAGACGTAGCTGGTCAGGGTCGAGCCCGTGCCGCGCAGGGTTCCGATGATCGGGGTGCTCCCGACGGATTCGTTTTTCAGGGTCAGCCCCAGGAGCACCGTCACGATCGCGGTGTCGCCGATGATGCGGCCCATCCCCAGCACCACGCCGCCGGCCATGCTCGGCCGGATCGAGGGCAGCAGCACGCGGCGGATCGTCGTGATGCGCGTCTTGCCGAGCGCGCAGGAGGCCTCACGGACGCGGTTGGGTACCTGTTCGAGCGCCTCGTAGGTGGCGGCCACGATAAGCGGCATCGCCAGCAGCGCCATGAACAGCCCGGCGTCGAGGAACGACTCTCCGAGCGAGCCCTGAGGCGAGCCCTGCGAGAGGAAGCTGAGGAAGCCCTGCGAGACGATCAGCAGCCCGAACAGGGCCAGGACGATGCTCGGGACGCCGGCCAGGATTTCGATCGAGGAGCCGACCACGCGGGCCAGCCAACGCGGTCTGCGGTACTCCGACAGCCACACCCCGAGTGCTATTCCCGTCGGCGCGGCCACGGCGGTGCCGATCGCGGTCACGATCAAGGTCCCGATGATCGGATCCAGGAAGCCGCCGCTCTGGGTCTGTCGCAACGAGGCCGACGGCGACTTCACGAACAGTTCCGGGCGCAGGTAGCCGATCCCCTTCACGAACATGTACAGGACGATCCCGACCGCGATCACGCAGAGCCCGATGCCCGTGACCCAGCACAGCCAGTAGCAGATCCTGTCGATCAGCGGCCACGAGGAGACCCGTTCGCGCGGCGCCGGCAGCGCCTGCGGGGGCACGGGCTGGGGGGAGGTGGCGACGCTCGCCATCAGGCGCGCACCCCGTAGCGCTTCATCGGCTGCTTGGCGGCCCAGCCGGCGAACGACAGCATCGTGGCCGACACCAGCAGCACGGCGGCCATCGCGTAGATGGTGTGGCTGAGGGTGGCGATCGTGAGACCCTCCGATTCCTGGAAGATCATCGCCGCCAGCGGCCTCACCGGCTCGAAGAAGAACGTCAGGCCGTCGAGCGGGTTGGCGGCGAAGGCGGTCCCGCCCGCGACCATCGCCAGCATCACGGCCTCGCCGAGCGCCCGTGCGGTCGCCAGCACGGTTGCGGCTGCGATCGCCGGCCACGCGGTCCGGAGCGACACGCGCCAGATCGTGCGCCAGCGGTTCACCCCGAGCGCGGCCGAGCCCTCCCGCCAGGAGACCGGGACGGCCGCCAGCGCGTTGGCGCACAGCGCGATCATGATCGGCAGGATCATCACCGTCAGGATCAGCGAAGCGGTCGTGAGGTTGGCCCCGTTGAGCTGGACCACGTAGATCACCGACTGCTTACGGCTGTTGCTGATCAGGTGTTCGTTGATCCAGGGGGCGATCGCGAGGATGCCGATCAGCCCGTAGATCACCGACGGCACCCCGGCCAGCAGGCGTACGACCGGTTCGATGATCCGCCGCACCCGCGCGGGGGCGAATTCGGTCAGGAACACGGCCGCCAGCGTGGAGATGACGAGCGCGAGCACGACCGCCACGACGGTGGTGATGACCGTGCCCCAGATCAACGGCCAGGCGCGGAAGTAGGCGAGCCCGTGGCCCGGCAGCGGGGTGCCTTCGCGCATCACCCGCAGCTCGGTCTCGACGTTGCCGCCGGACCCGAACCAGCTCAGCCCGTTGTAGGAGAACGACGGCCATGCCTTGAGCACGACCGTCACGACCATGAAGGCGATCAGCGCGAAGGCGCCGAACGCGAGCGCGCCGAGCAGCAGCTCGGCGCGCCTGTCCGAACGGGCCGCCGCCGCCAGCTCGGGGTTGGGTCGCCGCGCGGTCGCGGCGACCATCCCGGCCCTCGGCTGCCCCGCGGCTGCGCTCAGTGGACGGCGATCCAGCTCGAGTTGATGATGCTGTCGACCGCCTTTTTGCCGCTGACGATCCACGAGATGAACTTCAGGGCTTCGCCTTTGGGGGCGCCTTTTGTGACGACCCAGAAGTTACGCACGCCGCCGTACTGCCCGGACCGGGCGTTGCGGAGGTTGCACGGGATGCCCTGATAGCCGACCGCGTTGGTGCCACCGGTGTAGGCGAACGAGACGAACCCGATCGCCTGCTTGTCACCCTCGATCGCCTGCTGCTCGAGCCCGTTGGAGGTCTCGGTGCTGGCGCTCGGAGAGACCTTCGTCGTTTCACCCAGGAAGATGTGCTCGAAGGCGTCCTGTGTACCGGACGCGCCGTCACGGTCGAAGAGGTCGATCGGCCCGCTGATTTTGGCTCCGGGAACTTCGCTCCAGTCGCGGGTCGTGCCGGTGAAGATCTTGTAGACCGTTTCCTCGGACATGTTGGTGACGGTGTTGCTCTTGTTGGTGATCACGCACACGCCGTCGCGGGCGATCTTCGTGAACACGAGCCCTTTGGGGTCGACGCCGAGGATCGGGTCGCGTGAAGAGTCACCGATGTCGTAACGCCCTTCGGCGGCCCCGTTGATGCCGATGTCCGACTCACCCCCGCTGACGCTCGGCGCGGGGATGTGCGGGTACTGCTTGTGGTAAGCAGCAGCCAGTTTCTGCATCAGCGGCAGCACCGACGTGGACCCGCCGATGATCAGGCGGCGGGCGGCGGCCACCGACGGAACGGCCACCGCTAGGGCAACAACGAGACAGACGATGAGGGTTCGATGGGCGCGCAAGGCTCGCTCCTTTGCGTAACGTGGAAGGTTGTTCATTCAGTTCCAGGCGGCGTTCATCGGAACGCCGAGCCGGGAAACAGCTCAAGCCGCCGATCGATGCGGTCGTCAGCGCAACACGGCAAACCCAGCGCCCAAGGGTTGCGGGAGCAGGGGCCGCACGTGTTTCGTTTTTGTGAACGCAGCTGGTCGCCGGCCCATACGCCAATGGCGCGGAGTCGGCGGTGCTGTGAATATTTTGTGAACGGCGGGGCGGGGACTGCCGTGGGCCCGCGCCGACCCGGACCACCCGATGTGTCGTTTTTGTGAACGCCAGTTGCTTTTCACCTGCGGCCGTGTGAGGCTGGCCTGGCACCGACGGCGCTGCGCGGCCGCCGACCCGTCCGGGCGAGCACGCGAGCCCCTGTCGTCGTTGACAGTCCACCGTGCGGCCGTGACACCCGGCCGGCCACCACGGCCCACCGTCCACCGCCGAGCGCGACCAGATGACAGACCAGCCCACCCAAAGCCAGCCGCCCCAGAGCAACGGCCGCGGCTCGGACGCCCAGCGGGCGTCGGTGCGCAGCGGGCTGGCCAAGAAACGCAGTCCCGTGCTGGTCACACTGGGGGACTTCGCCTCCGGCACGAGGCGGTTCCTGACCCGTGACCCGCTGTCGCTGTTCCTGCTGCTCGCCTCGATCGGACTGGCGATCACGTTCGCCCTGCTGCTCGGCTCGATCCAGCCGAGCAGCGCGGGGCGCCAGATCCCGCTCAGCACCGTCCAGCAGCTGGCGAAGAAACACCAGGTCGCCTCGGCGCTGCTGCTCGATCACGACGATCGGGTGGAGATCAAAACCACCACCCAGACGCCGATCCTGCTGGCCGACGGAACGCTCCCACCGACGCCGGTCGTCGCGACCACGAAAAGCACGCACGGTGGCGGGACCTCGAAAGCCCATCGCGCGGCCAAAAAAGCGCCGACGCCGGTCGTGCCCACGGGCGCCCAGCCGCTGTGGGCCTCCTACCCGTCCTCGGGTGCGCAGACCCAGCAGCTCACCAACGAACTGCTGAACAGCGGCACGATCCTGGCGGTGGACCAGCAGGCGTGGAAGTCCACGCGCACGATCATCGTCCAGTTCCTGATCCCGATCCTGCTGCTGGTCTGCCTGTTCTCGCTGTTCATGCGGATGGGGACCGAAGGGGCCGGGGGTGGGATCGCCGGCTTCTCGCAGTTCACCGGCAAGGGCCGGCGCAAGGGCAAGGGCACGGCCGAAAAGATCACCTTCGCCGACGTCGCCGGGGCGGGCGAAGCGGTGGCCGAGCTGCGGGAGATCCGCGACTACCTGGCCGACCCGAGCAAGTACCTGCGCGTGGGCGCGGCGGCGCCGAAGGGCGTGCTGCTGGTGGGACCCCCCGGAACCGGCAAGACGCTGCTGGCCAAGGCCGTAGCGGGCGAAGCCGACGCCGCCTTCTTCTCGCTGTCGGGCTCGGACTTCGTCGAGTCGCTCGTCGGGGTCGGGGCGGCCCGCGTCCGAGACCTGTTCCGCAAGGCCCGCAAAGCTGCCCCCGCGATCATCTTCATCGACGAGTTCGACGCCGCCGGCCGCAAGCGTGGAGCCGGGATCGGGCAGGGCAACGACGAGCGCGAGCAGACGCTCAACCAGATCCTCGTCGAGATGGACGGCTTCGCCGGCGACGGCGGCCTGGTCGTGATGGGCGCCACCAACCGGCCCGACATCCTCGACCCGGCGCTGCTGCGGCCCGGTCGCTTCGACCGTCAGGTCGTGATCGACACCCCCGACGTCCACGGGCGTCTGGAGATCCTGCGCCTGCACGGCGGCAAGCGACCGCTGGCGCCCGATGCTTCGCTGGAGGAGGTGGCCCGCGAGACGCCGGGGTTCAGCGGCGCGGAGCTCGCCAACGTGATCAACGAGGCTGCGCTCTTGAGCGTCCGCGACGGGCGCGCCCAGATCGACCAGTCGACGCTCGAGGAGGCGATCGACCGCGTCGTGGCGGGTCCGGCCAAGCACCACATCCTGACCGAACACGAGCGCTGGTTGATCTCGATCCACGAGGCCTCCCACGCCGTCGTCACCGAGTCCCTCGGCCACGCCACCTCCACCCGCAAGCTCTCGATCGTCGCCCGCGGGCGCCAGCTCGGCACCGCCGCCCACATGCTCTCCGACCGCGACCAGCTGATCATGAGCGCGCACGACCTCGAGAGCCAGCTGATCGTGATCACCGCCGGCCTCGCCGGCGAGCGGATCGCCTTCGGGCAGACCTCCACGAGCGTCAACGACGACCTCCACGCCGCCACCAACCTGGCGCGCAGCATGGTCACCTCCTACGGCATGTCCGACGTCGTCGGGCTGGTGACGATCGGAGAGAAGAGCGGCGAGGTGTTCCTCGGAGCCTCGCTGCAGGACCTCGGGTCGGTCGGGCCCGAGACGCTCAACCTGATCGACCAGGAGGTCCAGCGCCTGGTGGGCGAAGCCGAGGCGCGGGCCTCGGCGATCCTCGAACGCAACTGGAACAGCGTCGAGGAGACCGCCGGCGCGCTGCTGGAGCAGGAGACGCTGTCGGGGGTGGCCCTCGACGCGGTGCTCTCGACGGTCCAGGAGATGTCGCTCGAGGAACTGCGCGAGGTGCGCCACCGCTCCTCCCGGCGCGACCCGGAGCAGACCCCGTGAGGGTGCGCCGGCCCTCACCGGCGCTGATCGTGGCGTGCATCGCGTTGGTGTTCTCCACCACGGGCCTCGCCGACGCCGCCCGCCACGCGGTCGTCAGCGCCGTGTCCGGCCACCCGGTCACAACCAAGCCCCGCCCCGGGGGAATCCTGGTGCTCGGACACAACGGCAAGTTCCCGGCAGCCGCGATCCCGAAAGTCCACGAAGCCTCCAAGGTGGGTGGCAAGACGGCGACCCAGCTCGAAGGCACCTGCCCGCCCGACACCGTCAACCTGGGCACCTACTGCATGGAATCGGCGCCGTACCCCCTCACCAAGGAAGACTTGGGCAAGAACAACTTCATCTTCGCCAGCAAGACGTGCCAGAAAGCGGGCGGGTGGCTGCCGTCGGCCTCGGAACTGCTCGGGGCGGCCGAACGGGTGAAGCTCGAGTCGACCATCCACGACTCGCAGCTGACGGCCACGATCGACCTCGACCCGACACGCGGGCTCAAAGACGAACGTGAGATGAGCTCGTCCCTGATCACCACCGAAGGTGGCGCCGCCGCGGCCGGATTCGAGGGCGTCAGCGAAGGGGCCACGGGCGACCCCCGCCAGGGCCAGGCCAACCCGCTCCAGCTGCCGGCCAACCCACTGCCCGAATCACTCCAGTACGTGACGGTGTACAGCAACCACCAGCAGGGTGGGTTCGCCGGCTCCGAGCCGGTGAACGACCCCGAGAACTTCCGCTGCGCGTACAGCCTCTCCGCCGGCGCGATCAACAAATCGACCTCCTGAGCGGCCATGTGCGACTCGCCTCAAGGCGTGGCGGGCGGTCGTGAAGTTCTCGTGAACAAACGCCCCGAAGTGCGACCGGGCGGCGGCCGGCTTCCTAACCTCGCCGCCGAGATGAGCCCGAGCTGGCGCGTCAAGGTGCCCGTCCTGCTGGCCTGCTGGGCCCTCGCTATGGCGGCCTTGGCCGGCAGCGCCCGGGCCGTGATCCTGCCGGCGACGACGCTCGACGGGCCGAGCCAGAACATCGTCGGCTTCGGCGGGGTCGCGATGGCCGAAGACGGGACCGGCGGGGTCGTCTACCTCAAGCGCGTCGACGGCGTCACCCACGTGTTCGTCTCGCGCTACATCGGCGGTCAGTGGCTGCCGCCGATGCAGGTTGACACCGAAGAGCCGTTCGGGGCCAGCTGGCCGCGGATCGGGGCGGCCAACGGGGGCGAGCTGATCGTCGTGTGGGCCACGCCGTTCGCGACCCGTGAAGGCAAACCCGTGTACGAGCTGCTCGGGTCCGAGCTCGGGCCGGGCGCCGAAAGCTTCGGACCCGCGATCTTCATCGACTCGAACATCGAAGAAGCCACCGGCACGAACCCCGATCTGGCGGTCAGCTCGACGGGCCAGGCCGACGTGGTCTACCGGGTCGTGCAGCCGCTGGCGACGAACATCTCGCTGCTACGACCGGGCGACGTCGTCGAGCAGGTGCGCGTGGCCCACTTCGACGGCCTGCGCTGGTCGAACCTCGGTGCGATCAACCGCAACCCGTCCTCGTCGATGCGCCCCCCGACGGCGGAAAACGCACCCTCGATCGCGATCGGGCCGACCGGCAACGGCGTGGTCGTGTGGCAGGAGCCCGACGTCGAAGGCGTGGCCCGCATCTGGGCCAGGCGCCTGTTCGGCGGCGCCCTCGACTACGTGATGCCGGTCAGCGCCACGACCTACAACGGGCTTCCGCTCAGCACCGACGCGGATGCTCCCAGCGTGGCCTTCTCGCACCTCGGCCAGGCCGAGGTCGCCTACCGCCAGCCGGCAGGCGTCGGCTCGCCCCTTCCCGGGCCGCGGGTCTTCCTCAACATCCTCCCCGACGGCGAATCGGTCAACGGCGCCGAGTTCGAAGGCGCCCGCGTGATCGACCCCGGGCTCGCGGGCGGCGCCTCCGCGACCGTGGGCCCGCCCAGCATCGACATCGACGAACAGCGGGGGGTGCAGCTGCTCTACGACGCCAACGGCATGCCGAGGATGGTCGAAGGCGCCGCCTCCGAACTGTCCCCCGCGGTCCAGCTGGGACCGCCGTTCGCGGGTCCCGAACCGTTCGCAGTAAGCGTCCTCGACCCGCTCGGGGGAGGCGTGGCGGCGTGGCCCAGCGAAGAGTCGCCGCACCACCCCGCGGTGGCGATCCGGGAGGACTTCCCTGAAGGGTCGGTCCAGACCGCGCTCGTCTCCGGCGGGGCCGGGGGCGAAGTCGACGAACTGTCGGTCGGGCGCTCGGGGCTCGGCGACGGGATCGTGGCCTTCCGCCAGGGCGAGTTCGGTGACGCCGCGATCGTCGCGGCCCAGGCCACCGCGCCGCCCGAGCCGTTCGTGGTGACGGTCCCGAAAGTGTGGGTGAAACCCGGTCAGGCCAAGGTCGCCTGGCTCCCGTCCACCAGCGCCGACGGTCCGCTCACCTACCGGCTGGTGCTCGACGGGCACGCCCAGGGCTACTTCCAGGGCAACCAGCTCACGGCCAACGTCGATCCACGGGGCCTGTCCTCCGGTCGCCATCGGCTGCAGGTCCTGGCCGTCGACCGCGACGGCCAGTCCACCCTCAGCGCTCCCGACACGCTGCTGATCGCCGGTGTGCCCCCGCGGGTGAAGATCAGCACGCGTCGCGGCCAGAGCCTGTCGGTGCTCGTCAGCGACCCCTACGACGGCGTCGCCAAGTCGTCCGTGAGCGTCAGCTTCGGCGACGGCTCCACGGGCCACGGGCGCCTGCGCCTCCGTCACCGCTACCCCCACGCGGGCGTGTACCTGGTCACGGTCCGCAGCCGCGACCGCCTCGGCAACGGCGGCACCGTGCGCCGCTGGGTGAGGGTGCCGTGAAGCTCGTCCGCCCGCGCCTCGCGGTGGCGCTCGTGCTCGTGTTCGCGGGCGGGACGGCACCAGCGAGGGCCGACATCTTCGGGCCGATCGGGCTCGTGTCCGCCGGCAGCCTCGGTGGAGAAGGGCTCCAGCAGGCCGAATACGCGCACGACAGCGTGATCTGCTCCGACGGCTCGTACCTCGTGTTCGACGGCGCGGTCGGCGGTGTGAGCGGGATCTGGCGCGTGAACCTAGCGACGAGGGCGATCCAGCAGGTGGCCGGCGGGGACGCGCTGCTGCCGTCGGTGAGCGCCGAAGGGCGCTACGTGAGCTTCACCAGCAACCAGAGCGAAGCCGAGCTGGCCGAAGACACCCGGGGGCTGGACGACGAACCGCCCGCGTCCGCGTCCGCGGGGCCGCCCGGGCCCGAGAACGTCTACGTCCGCGACATGGAACGCCAGCCGGGCGAAGCGGAAGCGTTCACGGTCGCCTCGGCCGTCGACGGCGGCGACGAACCGCTCAGCTACTCGGGTGCGGGAACCGAACTCGGCTCGGTGGCGGCCGCCGGGTCGGCGATCTCCGCCGACGGCCAGGAGGTCGCCTTCGTGACCACGGCCCCCTCGAACCTCGCCGGCCCCGAAACGCCCGCGCTGCAGGTGGCGGTCCGCCGCGTCGCCGCGAGGGAAACGATCCTCGTGAGCGGCGAATACGACCCCGCCAGCGGGCAGACGAGCGACCGCCCGGTGTGGGCCGGGGGCACCGGCGCCGTGTACGGCGATCGCTCGAAGTTCCCCCAGCGGGACCCCGAATACAGCAAGTGGATCGAACAGCGCCCGCCGGGAGCGTCGATCAGCGCCGACGGCACCACCGTCGCCTGGATGGGCGTCAACGTCGGCCTGCAGGCTCCCACGCTGTCCGGAGAAGCGCCGTTGACGGAATACACCGAGCCGCTGTGGCGCCGGATCTCCGGCCCGGAAACGTCGACCGAGCGGGTCACCGGTGGCTCGGACCCGTCCAACCCGGACTGCCTGGGCTCGGGCCAGACGGTGCTCCCCGAACACCCGTCGCCGAGCGATCCGTGCGCGGGGCCGTTCGCGACCCACCCCGAGGAATCGGAACCGGCCAACGGCGACAGCGGCATCTGGAGCGCAAGGGGTGAAGCCAAAGGCACCGCCGGAGACTTCGTCCCGCGGCTGAGCCGCAACGGCTACACGGTCGCCTTCCTGTCCCGCGCCGAGCCGCTGGGGCTGGGCGAATTCTTCAGCCAGCAGCGTGAAAAAGGCGAGCCGGCCGACATCTACGTCGCCGACATGGAGCCGGGACTGACCCGCGACGGGGCCCTCACGACGCTGACCCGGATCGGCGCTCCCGACATCGCCGAAGCCGATGAGATCAACGAATTCGCGCTCTCGGAAAGCGGCCAGCAGGTGGCCTTCACGACGAGACGGACCGAGTTCCGGCTCGCGTTCCCCGCGCTGGTGAGCGCGGCGGCGGCCGAACCCGGCCTGCAGGAACTGTTCTACGTGGACCTCACCGACGGGACTCTGACCAGGGTCACTCGCGGGTACGACGGCGAACCGGCCGAACAGCCGCACGGGCGCAAGCCCCGCGAACAGGAAGACGCCTACTTCGAACAGCCCACGGCGGGCACCAGCTCGCCGTCGTTCGCCGACGAAGGGGCGCTGCTCGCGTTCTCCTCGACCGCCTCCAACCTCGTCCCGGGGGACGGCAACGGGCCGCCCACCGTCGGAAGCGGGATCGGGCAGCGGGACGGCAGCGACGCCTTCGTGGTCGACCGCGAAAGCCCGGTCGCGCTGGCGACCCCCCAGGCGGTCTCGCCGCCGCCCCCGGGGCCCGACCTCGCCCCGGTGTGGGCGCTCGGGGTCACCGCGCTCAGCCGCCCCGACGGGAGCGTGGTCCTGTACGTGCGCGTCCCTGGCCCGGGGACCCTCGCCACGAGCGCCCTCAGCCAGATCGTGGTGCACCCGGCGACCAAGAAGCACGCCAGGCGCGGCCACGCCTCCAAGGGCCACACCGCCGGCGCCTCGGTGGTGTCACGCACCGTCGCGAGCGAGCACCAGGCGGTGGGCGCACCCGAAGGGGAACTGCTGACGATCGTGCTCCGCCCGCAGAAGCAGTACGCCGGGCTGACCGAGACTGCGCACGGGCTGTCCAGCGCCGTGACGGTCTCCTTCCAGGCGCCGGGCCATGCGCCTCTGACCCAGACCCTGCAGGTGAGCTTCGCCCGTCCCGTCCCCAAGCCGCACACGAGGCCCGCCAAGGCATCGCGGCACAAGTCCTCGCGACACGGAAGGAGGGGCCGGTGAGGGGCGCACGGGCGATCCTCCTGGCGCTGTCCGTCGCGTGCCTCGGGGCGATGCTCGGTGTCCCGACGGCGGCGCTCGGCAGCGAAGGCGAACAGCCGGAATGGCGTCTGGAACAGCCGACCCTGCCGGGAGTCGAATGGGGAGTCCCGCTCGGGAGCGTCGGCGACATCGAGTTCCTCGAAGGCTCCCCCAACCGCGGCCTTTTGATCACGAGCGGGACGGGCGGCGAGAACCCGGCTGTCGAACCGGGGATCTGGACCTACAACGGGCAGGGCTGGCACGAGCTCTCCAACAAGTGCGGCGCGGCGGCCGGGGGGCGCATCGCGTGGGCGGGCCCCGACGACTTCTGGACCGTCTCCGACGGGCGGCCCGGCCAGGCCGCCGAAGCGGCCGGCACCAGCGAAGAACGTCCGGCGCCGCTCGCCGAGAACACCCTCTGCCATTTCGAAAACGGCCAGATCGTCGGCTCGTACGCCCACCCGGCCTTCGAAGCCGACTCCTACCAGCTGATGCGGGGCGCCGCCTGCCTCGGCCCCTCCGACTGCTGGTTCGGCGGCGACCCGATGCCCGAACCGGTGATCGGCGCGTTCCAGCTGCACTGGAACGGCAGCTCCCTGGAAGCCGAACCGTACCTCGGGGAAGGCTTCCCGATCTACGAAATGGTGCCGTTCGGGGATCACATCTACTCGAGCGTGCGGGTCGAAATCCCCCCGGACCGCACCGAACACGAAGAAGCCTTCACGACCCCCGTCCTGCACGTCACCAACCCGCCGGGGTCGATCCCGACCTTCGAACCCGAAGACGAAGCCGGT
>DATJOU010000152.1:0-3468 GCA_035506775.1 Solirubrobacteraceae bacterium
TCCCACGCGAGCACGCGCGCGTGCACGTGCCCCACGTGCATCACGATCAGCCACCCGCCGAGGACGAACATCGCGAGGCCGAGCAGCGGGAAGGAGAGCCTGCCGGTGGCGACATAGAGCAGCGCCAGGAAGGCGCCGAAGAACATCAGCGAGGTGCCGAGCTCGCGGGTGATCAGCAGCGTCCCCATCGCCGCCCCCCAGATGATCAGCATCGGCCCGAACTGCTTCATCGGGGGGATCGTGAGCCCCAGCAGGCGGTGGCCGGCGGTCACGAGGATCTGGCGGTTGTCGTGCAGGTAGCTGGCCAGGAAGATGACGATCGCGACCTTCGCGAGCTCGGCGGGCTGGAAGGAGATGCCCGCGACGTGGATCGCCAGGTAGGCCCCGTTGACCTGTGCGCCGATCCCCGGGACGCGCGGCAGGATCGTGGCGATGATCGCCACCGTCACGATCGTGTACCGGTAGCGCTCGAGCACCCCCACCCCGCGGCGCCGCAGGGCGAGGATCGTCGCCGCGAACAGGACCAGGCCGAGCACCATCCACTGCGCCTGCTGGCGCGCGAGCACGGGTTCGATGCGATAGATCATCACGATCCCGATGCTCGCCAGCACGGCCACCAGCGGGAACAGGTACGGGTCTGCGTTGGGCAGCGCGAAGCGGATCACGACGTGGGCCGCGAGGCACAGTCCGAGGAACAGCAGCCCGTAGCTCAGCGACAGGCTGGAGGCGTGGTTGAGCGTGAGGCTGGTGGTCGCGTGGGGCGTGTTGCTCTGCGTCTGGATGAAGATCGCCGTGAAGCCGCCGGTGACGAGCAGCGCCGACGGGATCAGCCCCAGGAGCTCCTTGTTGCGGGCGCTGAACACGGCCCGAGGGTAGCCGCCGAACCGGCCGCTGACGCCGCTTCGGCCGCTACCCTTTCCGCTTAGCGCGCCCCTGCCGCCCCCGGGGCGGAGGGCCCTATGGAGGTGTCTGCCGGCGCGCTCGACGCGTCGAGCCATGTCCCGCCAGCCAACCGGAGCCCTGCCCGCAGCCAATGGATGACGACCGCCCGCCGAGGCTCTGGTTCAGCATGTGGAAGCGGTTCGCACTGGCGGCGTTGCTGATCGCCGCCCTCAGCGGCACGGCCACCGCCACGGTGGCCCTCAACAAGGTCAACCAGCTGGCGGCCGAGGTGTTCCCCACCCTCAGCCACATCAAAGCCCCCAAGGGCCTGATCACCTCCGAATACGAAGGGGGCCCCCAGACCTTCCTGGTGCTCGGCACCGACCGCCGCTCCCACTCCGACGACGCCCTGGACCGCGAAAACCCGCCCCACAGCGACACGATCCTGCTCGTCCGCTTCGACCCCGGCCAGGGGCAGACGACGCTGATGTCGATCCCCCGCGACCTGCTGGTCACGATCCGCACCAAGCAGGGCCAGGAATACTCGAATCAGAAGATCAACGCCGCCTACACGATCGGCAGCCAGCTCGGGGGCTCGAGCGAGGGCAGCCTGCTGGCGGCCGAAACGATCAAACGGGAAGTGTTCCCGTCGCTGAAGCTGAACGGGATCGTGGACGTCAACTTCGCCGGCTTCATCCGGCTCGTGGACACGCTCGGGTGCGCCTACGTGATGGTGGACCACCGCTACTACAACCAGAACGTCGGCAGCCCCGAAAGCGACTACACGAGCATCAACCTCGAGCCGGGCTACCAGAAGCTGTGCTACGAAAACGCGCTCGACTACGTCCGCTACCGGCACACCGACTCGGACTTCGTGAGGGTGGCCCGCCAGCAGGACTTCCTGCGCGACCTGCGCGAGCAGGTCGACCCCTCGGACATCCTCGGCCAGCTCGACACGGTGGCCAAGGCCGTCGGGCACGCGATCACCACCACCTTCCCCGCCTCGGCCGGCGAGCTGATCGAACTCGCCAAGCTGATCGCGTTCTCCCAGGACAAGCCCCTGCGCCAGGTGAAGTTCCAGGCCGCCAACGAGAACGCGCTCGTCAACGGCGGCTCCTACGTCACCTCGACCTCGCATCTGGAGCAGGAGACGCTGGAAGAATTCATGGGCCAGAGCCACGAAGAAGGCTCCCCCTCGCCGGCGCCGGCGCCCTCGTCGCACACGAGCTCGAGGCATCACTCCTCCTACCACTCCCACACGATCACCCCCCAGTCGGCCGGGATGGTGCACACCGACGGCGAGGGAGAAGTCGTCAAAGCGGCCCTCGGGGTCCCCTTCAAGGTCCTGTATCCCGCCTACCAGACGGCCCCCTCATCGCAGGTGCAGACCCGTCCCTACGACCTCCGCGACGAGCACGGGGGCCTGCACCAGGCCTACGTGACCGTGTGGCAGCAGAACGGGATCGACGGCTACTACGACTTCGAGGGCACCAACTGGCTCAACCCGCCGCTGTTCGCACACGCACACGAACGGGTGCTGCACGGGCGCAAGTACCTGCTGGTGTACGACGGGTCCCACATCCACGTGCTCGGCTGGCGTGAGGGCAACGTCCTCTACTGGGTCACGAACACGCTCCTCGAGGACCTCTCGAACGACCAGATGTGGGTGGTGGCCAAAACCGCCCAGCCGCTCCACTGAGCCGCGGGCGGGTGGCGCCCCTCAGCGGGCTGCGTCGAGCGTCTGGTTCACGAGCGCGTCGGCGTGGGCGTTCTCGGCCCGCGGGACGGTTCTGATAGACCATCGCTCGAAGCGGGCAAGGGCCTGCAGCGCGCTCGCGTGGAGCGGCCGCATGGCGGCGTTGCGGACCTTGTAGAGCCCCTGGACCTGCTTCGCCACCAGCTCGGAGTCGCCCACCACCTCGACCTCGCTGGCCCCGAGCTCGGCGGCGTGGGCCAGCCCCAGCAGCAGGGCCCGGTACTCGGCCACGTTGTTGGTGGCCGTGCCGAGCGCCTCGGTGGGTTCCGCCAGCACCGTCCCGTCGGCGTCCGCGATCACGGCCGCGGCCGCGGCGGGGCCGGGGTTGCCACGGGCGCCGCCGTCCACGTGCACGACCAGCTTCAGCGGCCGGCTGCTCGCGTCCGCCGCCAAGCGGGGGCTAGGCGTGGGCCAGCGGGAGGGTGTCGCCGGCGACCCGAGCGCGGCGGCGATCGCGGATCACGCGCCGCTCGAGCGTCGCAGCGTCGGCACGGCCGCGGCGGGCGCGGCGGTCGAACCGGCGCCGCTCGACGATCACCTCGACGTTCTCGTCGTCGCGGTAGTAGGCGGTGAGCTTGTCGAACAGCTCGTCGGCGAGGGCTGTGGGAACCACGCAGTAGATCATTCGGCCAGGGATATTAGCCGTGGCGGCGGCTGCCGCAACCCGCGCAAGCGGCTTCGCAGGCACCCCTACAAAAAGACGGTGCCGTCGGCCGCCACCCGCGAGTTGGCGTGGCGCTCCTCGTGGGACAGCTGGGCCAGTTCGGTGCCCTGCTCGAGCGGCCTCACCTGTGGCGGGTCGTCGGTGAGGTCGACTTCGTAGCGGTACC
>DATJOU010000153.1:0-3377 GCA_035506775.1 Solirubrobacteraceae bacterium
TGTCGAAGACGCCGAGCGCGGTGTCGCCGGCGCCGGTGACCTTCGACCCCAGCGTCCTCCCCGCAACGGCGAGCGAGCTCGCCCGCGGACTGACGGGAGCGTCGATCGCCATCAGATGCCCTTTTGGGGGATGAAGTTGAAGTAGAAGACCGTCAGCAAGAAGTTGACGAAGAACGAGAGGATGAAGGTCACGACCACGGCCTGATTGACCGCGTCCCCGACGCCCTTCGGTCCGCTCTTGCAGTAGAGGCCCTTGTAGCACGCGACCATCGCCGCGATGAACCCGAAGATGCCGGCCTTGACCAGCGCGATGACGAGGTCGGCGATCTGGCTCAACTCGCTGAACGTGGCGAAGAAGCTGCTGGCGGTGATGTGGATCGACTGCGTCCCGAACCACAGACCGCCGGCGATGCCGGCGACGCTCACGACCGCATCGAGCAGGACGGCGACGAGGGTCGCGGCCAACAGTCGCGGCAGGACGAGCCGGTGCAGCGGGTTGACGCCCATCACCTCCATGGCACTGATCTCGTCCCGGATCCGGCGCGAGCCGAGGTCGGCACACATCGCCGAACCGCCCGCGCCTGCGATGAGAAGTGCAGTGGCCACCGGCGCCTGCTCGCGCACGACGGCGAGCACCATGGCCGCCCCGAGTTGGGACTGGGCGCCGATCTGTTGGAGGAGCGACCCGACCTCGAGCGCGATGACCATGCCGAAAGGGATGGAGAGCAGGATCAGCGGGAGCGTGGTCACCCGGGCCAGGAACCAGCACTGGTCGAAGAACTCCGCGACGGGCACCCCTTTGAGGGGTGCTTGACGGAGCGCCTCGAGGGCGGTGGCGAACATGTTGCCGGTCTCCCGGATGGCGGTCGCCACTTTGCCGTCATCGCTGAGCGGTCGGCTCGGACGGGGAAGAACGCCGACGCCTCCGGCTCCGGCAGCCGGCCGACCGCTGGGTGTGCCGAGCCGGCGCGCCATCTCGGCACGGGAGAGCGGTGCGGTGTCGGGCGCACGAACGGGAGTCCCGTCGCCCATATCACCCGTCTCCGTCAACGCCGTCCCCCCTTCCGAGGCCTCCCCGTGTGCGTGGACGGCGGTGAAGATGCACGTTTCCCCCGTCCAACCCTTCCGAGAGAAAAACGGAAGGAGCCGGACAATCTTTCGATGGAGCAAACCGCAAGGAGCGAATCGCTGTTTCGTTA
Organism: Solirubrobacteraceae bacterium; assembly: GCA_035506775.1. Lineage (GTDB taxonomy): Bacteria > Actinomycetota > Thermoleophilia > Solirubrobacterales > Solirubrobacteraceae > Palsa-744. The sequence continues at coordinate 1,200 of DATJOU010000153.1, forward strand.
CCCCCATATAGGGGTAGGCGAAGATGCAGATTCGGGGGCTCTGGAGAGCTTCTTCTGCCGAGGAGGTGAAGCGCAGGTTTCTGGGGCAGTTGTGCCCGAATTGTCAACAACCGTTGTTTGAATTCGCCAACCCCGGTTATTGAATTGTTCGAGGCGCGCCTTTCTGGAATCCGTGGGGCGCCGCCATAATGTGACCAAGCTCCTAGTGAGGCTGAAAGGGACGGGGGGAGGGACGGGACATTGGCGCTTCGGCAGGACGAGCTGACCAGCCTGTGCGACGACGTCGATTTGGAGCGCGATCGCGCGCTCGTGGAGCGATGCCAAGCGGGTGACTCCGCTGCTTTCGGCAACCTCTACGCGCGCTACTACGAACGCCTCCTCCGGTTCTGCCTGCGCCGCCTGAACGACCGCCACGAAGCGGAGGACGCGGCCCAAGAGGCCTTCGCCCGGGCGTGGAAGGCGCTGCCTCGCTTTGCCGGGGAGCGGCGCTTCTACCCCTGGCTGACCGTGATCGCGGGCAACATCTGCACCGACATGCTGCGCCGGCGCTCCCGCAGCACGCCCACCGACGACATGGAGCTCACCGCCCAGCACCCGGTCGGCGTCGTCGCCGAGGACACGTCCGAGGAGCTGGTCCTGGCCGCCGTGGACGGCGAGCTGGTCAACCGCGCGCTCGACCGTCTGTCGACACGGCACCGCCACGTGCTGGCGATGCGCGAAGGGTCCGGTTGGACCTACCAGCAGATCGCCGACCACGAGGGCGTCGAGATCGGGACGATCGAGACGTTGTTGTGGCGTGCTCGCCAGGCGCTCAAGCGCGAGTTCGCAGTCGTCTCCGAGTCGAAAGAGGCGCTGGCTGGGTTCCTCATCGCGACCGCCGCTCTCCTGCGCCGGACGTTCTTCAGGGCGGCGCACCGCGGCGCGAGCGTCCACCACCAGAGCGGGGGTACAGGTGAGGGCCTCCGGAACGCGGTTGCAGGCGTGGCCGTCACCGGCGCCGCAGTCGCTGCGGCGTTCATCGCTCCCCACGCACTCTCGAACCACCCGAGCGCGCCCGCGGGTGCACCCGGCGCCGCGCTCGCGGCACCGCAGCTCGTGCTCGGCAGGGACGGCGGCGCGGCCGCGACCACGGCGAGCGTCGCCGGCACGAACGGTGTCGGCGGGTCGACCCTTGCCGGCGGCTTCTTCAACGAGGCTCTGAGCGAACTCACCGGCTCCGGCGGCTCCTCGCCGGCCACGGGCGGTTCGGGAGGATCAGGCAGCGGCTCGGGTTCCGGGTCCGGCCTTTCGGTGTTGCCCGGCTCCGGCTCCGGCTCACTCGGTGGCGGACTGAGCGGGATCCTCGGGGGCGCGGCCGGCTCGGGCGCTGGCCTCAGCGGCGGCCTGAATCAAGCAGCGGGCGGGCTCAACCAGGCGGCTGGCGGCGTGAGCTCCACGGTCAATGGCGTCACTGGCGGACTGGGCAGCACGGTCAACGGCGTCACCGGTGGACTCAGTGGCGCCGTCAGCGGTGTGACGAGTGGTGTCAGCGGCACGTTGGGAGGGTCGGCGGGCGGCCTGACGAACGGCGTGAACGGGACCGTCGGCAGCGTCACGAACGGCGTGAACGGGACCGTCGGCAGCGTCACGAGCGGTGTGAGCGGGACCGACGGCAGCGTCACGAGCGGCGCGAGCGGGACGACAGGCGGCGTGAACCAGACGGTGAACGGGCTCTCGTCCGGACTGGGCCTCGGCAACGTCTTGCCCTCCTCTGGCTCAGGTTCGACCTCGAGCTCCGGCACCACGACGTCGGGCGAGAGCAGCACGCCGGCGACCACCACCACGACGACGACGCCACTCGGCGGGCTCGTGGGTGGGCTCGGTTCCACCGTGGGCGGCCTGCTGGGCGGCTGACCCGGCCCCACTCACCCGCACTCCAAACTGGGCTGGGAACGCCCTCGTCTGACGGCCGCCGGGAGCGCAAGCCCCAGGCTGGGTAAGGGTTTCCCTTATATGGACACCGAGCAGCACGACGCCGCGCCGGCCTGGATCGCACCTGGTGAGCCGATCATCTCCCTGCGTGGCGTGACCAAGTCGTTCGGTTCCCACACCGTGCTCGAGGACATCACCTTCGACGTGCCGAAGGGCCGCATCACCGCGATCCTCGGACCTTCCGGTACCGGGAAGTCCGTGTTGCTG
>DATJOU010000154.1:0-5058 GCA_035506775.1 Solirubrobacteraceae bacterium
CGAGACGGCGATCTTCCGCAACAAGACGATTCTGTTCGACTACTACACGATGGAGCGCGACGAGCAGGAACACCGCAAGGTGGACCCCTACCACCTGATCTTCCAGGGGGGCCAGTTCTACCTCCTGGGCCTTTCCCACGAGCGCAAGGCGATCCGCGTGTTCCGCCTCTCGCGGATCCGGGGCAAGGTCTCCTACGCGACCAAGGCCGAGCACGACTTCCGCCGCCCCGCGGACTTCGACCCCCGCGCCTACGCCAACCGCTCCGACTGGCAGCTCGGCGAGGAGCTGGGGGTCGCCGAGATCCAGATCTCCGAGCGGATCGCCTGGCAGGTGGAACGCCACTTCGGGCGCTACGGCGAGATCCGCCACGACGACGGGGAGACGGTGTTCCTTACGAGCTACTCGAACACCCGCGGGATCCTCTCCTGGGTCCTGGGTCTGGGCGGGAATGCCCGCCTGCTCGGCCCCGACGAGCTGGTGGCGGAGTTCGACCGGCGCCTGGAGCTGCTGGAAGCGCGCCACCGCGACGGAGCGCTTGGCTCCGCCGTCTCCGGCGCCCGATTCCCCTCCGAGGGCCACGGGTCGGCCGCCGGCGGTGCCGTCCGCGGGAGCTCCCGCGCCGAACGCCGGGCCGACAAGGGCGAGGGCGAGAACGGGCGCGCGGAAGCCGCCATCCGTCCCGAGCGGTTCGCCCGCCTGGTGACCCTCGCGAGCATCCTGATCCGGGCCGGCCGGGCCGGCGAGCCGGTCTCCGCGGCGGAGCTCCGCGAGCGCCTGCAGCTGAGCGACGAGGAGCTCCGCGAGGACGTCAACGTGCTGAACGTCGTGAACTTCGGCGGGGGCTCCTACGTCCTGTACGCGGAGATCAATGACAACGGCGAGATCGAGGTCGACCCCGAGCCCTACAGCGACAACTTCGACCGCCCCGCCCGCCTGCTGCCGGTCGAGGCCAAGGCGCTGGTGGCGGCGATCGACCTGATCGGCGAGCACCTTCCCGAGGGCTCGCTCACCTCCGCCCGCGAGAAGATCGTGGCGGCGCTCGGCGAGGACCCGATGGACCAGGGCCTGCAGGTGGCCCCGACGGGGGCCGACGACTCGGACGTCGCCCGCCGGATCTCCAAGGCGATCGCCCAGCACAAGCTGATCGAGCTCGAGTACTACAAGGAGAACGAGGACGAGCTCACCTCGCGCACCGTCGAGCCGTACGCGCTGACCAACGGTCGCGAGGGCTGGTACGTGGCCTCCTTCGACCCCGCCCGCGACGGCGTCCGCCACTTCCGCCTGGACCGCATCAAGGAGGTCTCGGTCGCGAGCCAGAAATTCAAGCCCCGCCCGGAGGTGGACCCGGCCGCGGAGGTGGACGGGTGGTTGCGCACCGGCGAGGTCCCGGCCTCGGCGATGGCCCGCGTGTGGGTCTCACCCGAGCGGGCCCGCTGGGCACGGGAGGCCAGGCGGGTGGTCGGCGAGTGCCGCGACGGCGCCGTGATCGTGGAGCTGGGCTTCGCCGGCGTCGACTGGCTCGTGCGGGAGATCCTCAAGGAAGCCGGCGACGCCGCCGTGATCGAGCCCGAGGAGGCCCGCGAGGCCGTCCTGGCCGCCGTGGCTCGGGTGCGCGAGGCGAGCGGGGCGGCCGCCGTCGCCTGACCGCCGGCCCCGCGGCGGGAATAAGCTCCCGCTCCCAGGACCACGTTCGCGAGAGGAAGGTGGGAGATGGCACCCCCGACGCTGTTCGTTTGCCACGGAGACGAAGGTGGCCCCCGCATCCACCCGTGCCGCCGCGTCCAGGCGGCGCTGGAGGCGGCCGGGATCGAATACGAGAAGGTCATCGGCGGACACGGAAGCCCGATCCCGTTCCTGCGCAAAGGCTCCCGCGAGGATCTGCGTGAGCAGACCGGCGACACCAGGCTGCCGACCTTGAAGACGACCGACGGCGAGGTGTTCAGGGGTTCCCGCGAGATCCTCGCCTGGATCTCCGAGCAGCAGGCCGCCGGCACGACCGCACCGGCCGCTTGAGCCGCCGAGACCAGATCAAGATGAGCGGCCCCGAGGTCGCCTCGTTCCTGGCCGAGGAGCGCACGCTCACGTGCGCCACCGCCGGCCCGCGCGGGTGGCCCCACCTGATGCCGCTGTGGTACGTCCTGCGCGAGGCCCCGCAGGGAGAGCCCGGTCCGCGGCTGTGGGCGTGGACCTACGCCCCCTCGCAGAAGGTCCGCAACCTCGAGCGGGACCCCCGGGCGAGCGTCCAGGTCGAGGCGGGGGAGCTCTATCACGAGCTCCGGGGCGTCTCGCTGGAGTGCGAGGTGGCGATCCATCGCGACACCGACCGCGTCGCCGCCCTCGGCGTCGAGATCTTCACCCGCTACGCCTCCCCCCGCGGCGAGCCCCCGCCGGAGAGCCTCCCGGAGGAGGTCGCGACGGTGGTGGCCGCCCAGGCCGGCAAGCGGGTGGCGCTGGAGTTCTGCGAGCGTCACCGCTCCACCTGGGACCACCGCAAGCTCGCCGGGGTGTACTAGGCAGATGCAAGCGCTCAAGGGCCTGATCCTCTCCGGCGGCAGGGGCACCCGTCTGCGTCCGATCACCCACACCTCCGCCAAGCAGCTGGTGCCGGTGGCCAACAAGCCGGTGCTGTTCTACGGGATCGAGGCGATGGCCGAAGCCGGCATCGAGGAGATCGCGATCATCATCGCCCCCGAGACCGGAGGCGAGATCGAAGCCGCCGCCGGGGACGGCTCGCGCTTCGGGGTGCGCCTCACCTACGTGCTCCAGGACGAGCCGGCGGGGCTCGCCCACGCGGTCCTCACGGCCGAGCCGTTCCTCGCCGACAGCCCCTTCGTGATGTACCTCGGCGACAACCTGCTGCAGGGGGGCATCGCCGAGCTGGTGAGCGCCTTCGGCGAGCACCGGCCCGACGCCCTGATCCTGCTGACGCCTGTCCCCGACCCCGAGCACTACGGCGTCGCCGAGCTGGCCGAGGGGGGCGGGGGCTCCGGCGAGGTCGGCCCCGTGGTCCGCCTGGTCGAGAAGCCCGAGCAGCCTCGCAGCGACCTCGCGCTGGTCGGCGTGTACATGTTCACGGCCTCGATCCACGACGCCGCCCGCGCGATCGAACCCTCCGCCCGGGGGGAGCTCGAGATCACCGACGCGATCCAGGCGCTGATCGACAAGGGCCTGCGGGTGGAGCCCCACATCGTCCGCGGGTGGTGGAAGGACACCGGACGCCTCGAGGACATGCTCGAGGCCAACCGCCTGATCCTCGACAACCAGGTGGAACGGGTCGAGGGCGAGCTGGTGGACTCCCAGGTCGAGGGGCGGGTCGTGATCGAGGCGGGGGCGAGGCTCGAGCGGACCACCGTCAGGGGCCCTGCGATCGTCGGGGCCGGGGCACGGCTGAGCGACTGCTACGTGGGCCCCTACACCGCCATCGGCGAGGGCTGCACGATCGAGGGCGCCGAGATCGAGCACTCGATCCTGCTCGAGGGATGCACCGTGTCGGGCCTCGACGGGCGCATGGAGTCCTCGCTGCTGGGCCGCGGCGTCACCATCCGCCGGGGCGAGCGCCAGCCGCGTGCCTACCGCTTCATGGTCGGCGACAGCTCCGACATCTCGATCCTGTGAGGGTGCTGGTCACGGGGGCCGGAGGGATGTTGGCCCAGGACGTGGTGCTGGCCTGCGTACGCGCCGGCCACGAGCCGGTCGCCCTCTCGCGCCGGGAGCTCGACGTGTCCGACGGTCCCGCCGTGACGGCGGCCCTCGCCGGGGCACGGGCCGAGGGGCTCGTCAACTGCGCCGCCTGGACCGACGTGGACGGGGCCGAGACCCACCGCGCCGAGGCCTTCGCCGTCAACGCAGCCGCTCCCGGCCTGCTCGCGGCCGCCGCGCACGAGGCGGGGATGGCGATGGTCCATGTCTCCAGCGACTACGTGTTCGACGGGGAGGGCCCGGGTGGTGCCCCCGAGTCGCGGCCCTATCGCGAGTCCGACCCCACCGATCCGCTGTCGGTGTACGGCGAGAGCAAGCTCGCCGGAGAGCACGAGGTGCTGGCCGTCGGCGGCGATCACGCCGTCGCGCGCTCGGCCTGGCTGTTCGGCGTCGGGGGCCCCAACTTCGTGGCCACGATGCTCCGGCTCGCCGGCGAGCAGCAGACGCAGGGAGGCCCCTGCCAGGTGCGGGTGGTGACCGACCAGGTGGGGTCGCCCACCTGGACCGGACACCTGGCACCCGCGCTGATCGGCCTGCTCGAGCGGGGCGTGCGCGGTCTCGTGCACCTGGCGGGCTCGGGGCAGGTGTCGTGGAACGGGCTCGCCGCCGAGACCTTCCGGCAGGCCGAGATCGGGTGCGAGGTCGCGCCGGCGACCACCGCCGAGATGGGCCGTCCGGCGCCCCGGCCGGGCTTCTCCGCGCTCGAGTCCGAGCGCGAGGACGTGCTTCCGCTGCCCCCCTGGCAGGACGGGCTGGCCGGGTACCTGGCGGCCCGCGCTGGGATCATGCGCGCATGAGGCTGCTCGTCTGCGGAGGTGCCGGGTTCATCGGCTCGACGTTCGCCCGCCAGCGCCTGCGCGAGCACGGCGACGAGGTGGCGGTGCTCGACAAGCTCACCTACGCCGGTCGCGAGGAGAATCTCGCCGACATCCGCGAGCAGCCGGGCTTCCAGTTCCTGCGGGGGGCGATCGAGGACCCGGACGCGGTCGCCACCGCGGTCGCCGCCTCCGGCGCCCAGGCGATCGTCAACTTCGCCGCCGAGACGCATGTGGACCGCTCGATCGCCCAGCCCGACGCGTTCGTGAACACCCACGCGCTGGGGACCTACGTGCTGCTGGAGGCCGCCCGCGAGCACTCGCTGCGCTACGTGCAGGTGTCCACCGACGAGGTGTACGGGTCGATCGAGCAGGGGACCTTCACCGAGGACAGCCCGCTGGCCCCGTCCTCCCCCTACTCGGCCACGAAGGCCGGCGCCGACCTGCTCGTGCTGAGCTACCACCACACCTACGGCCTCGACGCCGCCATCTGCCGGGGGTCGAACAACTACGGCCCCTTCCAGTACCCGGAGAAGCTGATCC
>DATJOU010000155.1:0-7337 GCA_035506775.1 Solirubrobacteraceae bacterium
TACGCGATGAGCAACGCGATCGCCGTGCTCGACGCGGTGCGCGACCGCGTGCCGTCCGAGCGCATGCCCGCCGTGTTCGGCCGCATCTCCTTCTTCGTTAACGCCGGGGTGCGCTTCGTCGAGGAGCACGCCAAGCTGCGGGCGATGTCGATCCTGTGGGAACAGATCGGCACCGAGCGCTACGGCGTCCAGGACCCCCGTCACCTGCGCTTCCGCTACGGCGTCCAGGTCAACTCGCTGGGGCTGACGGAGGTCCAGCCGGAGAACAACGTCCAGCGGATCGTGCTCGAGGCCCTGGCCGTCACGCTCGGGCGCGACGCCCGCGCCCGCGCGATCCAGCTCCCGGCCTGGAACGAGGCGCTCGGCCTGCCCCGCCCGTGGGACCAGCAGTGGTCGCTGCGGATCCAGCAGGTGCTGGCCTACGAAACCGACATCCTCGAGTACGGGGACATCTTCGAGGGCTCCAAGGTGATGGACGCGCTGGTGCAGGAGCTGCTGGAGGGGGCGCGGGCGGAGATGGACGTGGTCGCCCAGCACGGCGGGGCGGTCGAGGCGGTCCCGTACATGAAGGCGGCGTTGGTGGACTCCCACCGCGAGCGGCTGCGCCGGATCGAGAGCGGCGAGCAGGTCGTCGTCGGCCAGAACCGCTTCGAGGAGACCGAGCAGTCGCCGCTCACCGCCGACGCCGAGGGCGGCATCCTGGTGGTGGACCCGGCCCTCGAAGCCGAGCAGATCGAGGAGGTCAGGGCCTGGCGGTCGGCCCGCGACCAGGCCGCCGTGGACGGGGCGCTCGCGCAGCTGGCCGAGGCGGCCCGCGACGAGGGCGGCGAGGTCAACCTGATGGTCCCCACGATCGCCGCCGCGCGGGCGGGCGCCACCACCGGCGAGTGGGCGGCCACATTGCGTGGAGTGTTCGGCAGCTACCGGGCCCCCACGGGCGTCGGCGAGGCCGCCGCCGGGAGCTCCAACGGCGAGCTGACCGAGCTGCGGGCCGAGGTCGAGCGCCTGCAGGAGCAGCTCGGGCGCCGCCCGAAGATGCTGGTCGGCAAGCCGGGACTGGACGGGCACTCCAACGGCGCCGAGCAGGTGGCGCTGCGGGCCCGCGACGCCGGCATGGACGTGGTCTACGACGGGATCCGGCTGACCCCCGCCCAGATCGCCGCCTCCGCCCTGCAGGAGGGGGTGCACGTGATCGGCCTCTCGATCCTCTCCGGCTCCCACCGCGAGCTGATCCCGGCGGTGATGGAGGCGCTGCGCGAGCGCGGCGTCCAGGCGCCGGTGATCGTCGGCGGGATCATCCCCGAGCACGACGTGCCCGACCTGCTCAAGGACGGGGCGGCCGCCGTCTACACGCCGAAGGACTTCGACATCACGCGCATCATGCGCGAGATCGTGGCGCTCCTCGCCGCGCAAGCCGAGCGCCCGGCGCTCGCCGCCGGCAGCGCCCCCGCGTGAGCCCGGACGGAGCCGCGCTCGCGGCGCGCCTGCGCGAGCGCGACCTCGCCGCCGCACCGGAAGCCCTGAACCTGCTCGAGAGCAGCGGCCCGGAGGACCGCCTGCAGGCGGACGCGCTGCTCGCCGCCCTGTCCCCGGCCGCGCTCGGCGGCGAGGCCCCGGGGCACGTGGTCGGGGTCACGGGGCCCCCGGGGGCGGGCAAGTCGACGATGCTCTCGGCGCTGCTGGCCGGCTGGCGCGCGCGCGGACTGACGGTGGCGCTGCTGGCGGTGGACCCCAGCTCGCGACGCTCGGGGGGGTCGCTGCTCGGCGACCGGGCCCGGATCGAGTTCGACGCCCGCGACGCCGGGGTGCTGATCCGCTCCAGCGCGGCCGGGGAACGGCTCGGCGGGCTGGCCCGCTCCACCGCCGCGTCCGCCGACGCGCTGGCCGTGGCCTTCGACGTGGTCGTGATCGAGACGGTCGGGGTGGGACAGGCCGAGACCGACGTGGCGGAGGCGGCCGACACGGTGGCCGTCGTGGTCCAGCCGGGGGCCGGGGACGCGCTCCAGTTCCTGAAGTCCGGGATCATGGAGGTCCCCGACGTGCTCGTCGTCACCAAGGCGGACCTCGGGCAGCTGGCGGTCTCCGCCCGCCGTGACCTGAGCGCGGCGCTGCGGTCGCTCGGTGCCCGCTCGACCCCGGTGGTGGCGATCTCCTCGCTGCCCCCCACGAGCGGCATCGAGGAGCTGCTGGACGCCCTCGAGCTCCACCGCCGGAGCATCGACCTCGCCGGGCGGCGCACCGCCGCCCGCCGCGCCCGCGCCCTGCGCGAGTTCCTCGCCGAGCACGGCGAGCGGGGAGTGCGGGAGCTCGGCGGGCGCGCGGAGGCCGAGCGGGTGCTGTCGACCCAGGACCCGGGCGCCGAGGTGCCCGCGCTGATCGCCGCGCTCGAGGGCTCGCCGCGGGCCTGAGCGCATATGCTCCCGCCCGGGCATGGCTACCGGGTGCTTCATCTCCACCGGGCGCTCGCTGAGCCAGGCGCTCGAGCGGGTGGAACTGGCGGACTCGCTCGGCTACGAGGCGGTGTACACGACCCACACGGCCGGCCGGGACTCGCTCACCGTGCTGGCCGCCTACGCCCTCTCGAGCGAGCGGATCGAGATCGGCACGGGCGTGGTGCCGATCTACTCGCGGACCCCGGCCACGATGGCGCAGACGGCCGTCACGCTGGACGAGCTCTCGAAGGGGCGGATGCGGCTCGGGATCGGCGTCTCCCACCGTCCGGTGGTCGAGGCCTGGCACGGCCAGACGATCGACCGGCCGGTCGCCGAGATGCGCGAGTACGTGGCGATCCTGCGTGCGATCTTCGCCGGCGAGGACCCGCCCCGGGGTGAGAAGTGGAAGACCGCCTTCCACCTCCACGGGGTTCCCGTCCGCCGCGAGCTGCCGATCTACGTGGCCGCCCTGTCCCCCGCGATGCTGCGCCTCGCCGGCGAGGTGGCCGACGGCGTGATCCTGTGGCTGTGCAACCCCGCCTACATCGAGCGGGTGGTGGTCCCGGAACTGGCCGAGGGACGCCGGAGGGCCGGCCGGGAGGGCGAGCCGATCGACGTCGTGGCGGCCGTCCCGAGCGCCGTCACCGACGACCGCGGGCCCGCCTACGAGGCCATGCGACGTGACCTGTTGACCTACTTCTCGCTGCCCTTCTACCGGGCGATGATCGAGCGCAGCGGCTTCGGCGCGGACATCGAGGCCTTCGACGGCGCGGGAGGGGACCCGCAGGCGATGCAGGAGGCGATCTCCGACGCCTTCCTCGAAGATCTCACCGCCGTCGGGTCGGCCGCCGAGGTGCGTGCCGGGGTCGAGCGCTACAGCGCCGCCGGGGCCGGCTCGCCATGCATCGGCCCGATCCCGGGGAGCGACTTCGACGCCACGCTCACGGCGGTCGCCGCCTGACAGGCGGATCGGCGCCCGCGGGTCGGGATCGGCGCCCGCGGGTCGGGATCGGAGCCCGCGCGGGATCGGCGCGTAACAAACCCGCGTCGCGGCAGTCTTAAGGGGACAGCAGATGATCGTCCTCCTGGTGTTCGCGGTGCTAGCGGGAGCAGGTACGGCCCTGTCGCCGTGCGTGCTGCCCGTGCTCCCGGCGCTGCTGTCGGCCAGCGGGGTGGGCGGGCGCCGGCGCCCGCTGGGGATCGTGATCGGGCTTTCGGTCACGCTCACCGTCACGATCGTCGGGCTGGCCAACGTGGTCGGTGGGATCGGGCTCGGGAACGACCCCCTGCGGGACCTCTCGATCGTGGTGCTGCTGGTGTTCGGCGTCAGCCTGCTGGCCCCGGCACTGTCGGCCAGGATCGAGGCCCCGCTGTCGCGGCTGGCCCGCTTCGGACCTCGCTCGGGGGGCGACGGCTTCCTCTCCGGCCTGCTGGTGGGGGCGGCGCTCGGCTTCGTCTACACGCCCTGCGCCTCCCCGATCCTGGCGGCGGTGATCTCGGTGAGCGCCGCCACCGGACGCACCATCACGCTGGCGCTGGCCTACGCCGCGGGCTCGGGAATCGTGCTGCTGGGGCTCGCCTTCGGCGGGCGCAAGGTGTTCGACCGCATCCGGAGGGCGGGACGCGGACCGACCCTGCAGCGCGTGCTGGGGGTCGTGATGATCGCCACCGGGATCGCGCTCGCCACCAGCCTGGACGTCAACTTCGACCAGTTCGTCGCCCAGCACATCCCCAACGTCAACCTCACGGCCGGGCTCGAGTGCTCCCCCACCGTCACCGAGCGCCTGCCCCAGATCACCGGCCACCGGGCCCGCTTCGTGGCGGCCAACGGGTCCTCCGCCTGCGGCGGCAGCGGCTCGGCCTCGAAGCTGGTCGCGGCCGGGCCGTCCGCCAGCCAGCAGACCCTGCTGGCCGACGCCCGCTCGCTCCCGAACGCCGGCATGGCGCCCGAATTCACCGACACCGAGCGCTGGTTCAACACGCCTGGCGGCAAGCCGCTGTCGCTCGCCTCGCTGCGCGGGCGGGTGGTGCTGGTGGACTTCTGGACCTACACCTGCATCAACTGCATCCGCACCCTCCCCTACCTGAAGGCGTGGGACGCCGCCTACCGGCGCGACGGCCTCACGATCGTCGGGGTGGAGACGCCCGAGTTCTCCTTCGAGAAGGACGCGGGCAACGTCGAACACGCGATCCAGCAGTTCGGCCTGCGCTACCCGGTGGTGCAGGACAACGAAATGGGCACCTGGAACGCGTACGGGAACGAGTACTGGCCGGCCGACTACCTGATCGACGCCTCCGGCCAGGTCCGCTACGCGGCCTTCGGCGAGGGGGACTACGGAAAGACCGAAACTGCGATCCGCGCGCTGTTGGCCGCTGCGGGAGCCCAGGTCGGGGGCCACGCCCACGCCACCGGCGTCGTGACGCCCTCGGAAGTCGCCACCCCCGAGACGTACCTCGGCACCAACCGCGCCGAAGGCTGGGTCCAGGGGCCCTCCTCCGGCCTGCACGACTACGGTGCCCCGCCCACCAACCCGCTGTCGCTGAACAGCTTTGCCTTCAGCGGGAGCTGGCGGATCTCGGGCCAGCCCGCCGAAGCCGTCTCGGGCGCCGGCATCGACGTCTCCTTCGAGGCCAGGAACGTGTACCTCGTGCTCAGCTCCCCGGGCGAACGGCCGCTGCCCGTGAGGGTGCTGCTCGACGGACACCCGATCTCCCCCGCCGACGCCGGGGCCGACGTGCACGACGGCGTGGCGACGGTCCGCAGGCAGCGGCTCTACTGGCTGGTGTCCCTCCCCCACGACCAGCGCCACCAGCTCTCGCTGCGCTTCGCCGACGGCGTCACCGGCTACGCCTTCACGTTCGGCTAGTCAGCTGCTGGATTTCCGAGGACGCGGGGCCGGACCGCGAATACAATGGTCGGCATGGAGGGCTCGATGGCCGAGACCAGCGCGCGCAGCTGGCTACGCTGCTACCGCTGCTGGTCGAGGGACCTCGAGGTGCAGGTCCACTACGAGGGCATCCACAAGATCGACCCGGACACGGGCGAGCGGGCCGAAGTCGTGGACGAGCTGCAGGAGGCGGTGGTGCAGTGCCTGGAGTGCATGCACGACCAGCCCCACCTGGGCTTCAACAACGGCCGCGTGGAGCCGGTCGAAGACCGCTGGGAACGGATGATCGCCGGGACCCCCTGGGTGGCCTCGTGCACGGTGGCGGTGGACGCCGACGACGTCGAGAGCTGCTCCGGCCCCGAGGCCGGCGACGCCCTCTCCTACGCCGCCTTCGGCGACCACGGGGTGAGGGAGTTCTTCACCCACGTGCGCTTCCACAAGCACGAGGACGACTCACGCATCATCGTCCACCTGCTGGTCGAGCTCTACGCCCGCTCGCTGGAGGAGGCCACCGACGTGCTCGAGTCGGCCGCCAGGGGCGCGCTCACGATCACCTCGCTGGCCGAGGAGTCGCGCCCGCCGGCGGCGGCCAACGAAGCCCACGGCCCCGAATAGCTAGGACAGGCGCTGCTCGAGCGCCCGCAGCTGGGCGTGGAGCTCGTCGGGGAGCGTCTCGAAGCGCCCGAAGTGCTCGTGGAACTGGGGCAGCTGGGCGAGCCACTCGCCGTTGTCCACCCGCAGCAGCTCGGAGACCTGCTCGTCGCTGACCTCGAGGCCGCTGGTGTCGATGCCCTCCTTGCCCACCGGCGGGATCATCCCGATCGGCGTCTCGTGGGCCGCCCCGTGGCCGGCGCAGCGGGCGAACACCCAGGCGAGCACACGCGAGTTCTCGCCGAAGCCCGGCCACAGGAAGTGGCCGTCGGCGTCCTTGCGGAACCAGTTGACGTAGAAGATCTTCGGCAGCTTGGCCCCGGGGGTGCGCCCGATCTTCAGCCAGTGGGCGAAGTAATCGGCCATGTTGTAGCCGAGGAACGGCAGCATCGCGAAGGGGTCGAAGCGCAGTTCGCCGACGGTCCCGGCGGCCGCGGCCGTCTTCTCGGAGCCCATCACCGAGCCGAGGAAGACCCCGTGGTCCCAGTCGAGCGCCTCGGTGACCAGCGGCACGACCGTCGAGCGGCGCCCGCCGAACAGCATCGCGTCGATCGGGACCCCCGCCGGGTCCTCCCACTCCGGGGCGATCGCCGGGGTCTGGTCGGCGCGCACCGTGAAGCGGGCGTTGGGGTGGGCCGCCGGCGTCTCGGAGCCCGGCTTCCAGTCGTTGCCGCGCCAGTCGATCAGGTGCTCCGGGGGCTCCTTGGAGAGGCCCTCCCACCAGATGTCCCCGTCGTCGGTCTTGGCGCAGTTGGTGAAGATCGCGTCGTGGGCGACCATCTTGATCGCGTTCGGGTTGGTCTTCTCACCGGTCCCGGGAGCCACGCCGAAGAACCCGGCCTCGGGGTTGATCGCGTACAGGCGCCCGTCGTCGCCGAACTTCATCCAGGCGATGTCGTCGCCGATCGTCTCCACCTTCCAGCCCTCGAGGGTGGGGATCATCATCGCCAGGTTGGTCTTGCCGCAGGCGCTAGGGAAGGCGCCGGTGACGTACTTGACCTCGCCCTCGGGGGAGGTCAGCTTGAGGATCAGCATGTGCTCGGCCATCCAGCCCTCGTCGCGGGCCATGACCGAGGCGATCCGCAGCGCGAAGCACTTCTTGCCCAGCAGCGCGTTGCCGCCGTAGCCCGAGCCGTAGGACCAGATCTCGCGCGTCTCGGGGAAGTGGACGATGTACTTGTTCTCGGCGTTGCAGGGCCAGGGAACGTCCTGGACGCCCTCCGCGAGGGGCATCCCCACCGAGTGCAGGCACGGGACGAACTCGCCGCCGGCGCCGAGCGCCTCCAGCGCGCCCTTGCCCATCCGGGTCATGATCCGCATCGACACCGCCACGTAGGTGGAGTCGGTCAGCTGCACCCCCACGTGA
>DATJOU010000156.1:0-2849 GCA_035506775.1 Solirubrobacteraceae bacterium
CGGACGCCACTACAAGTCTTCCCGTTCTGGCGCCGCTCGAACCTCCCGACTGCCGTGACCCCAATCCCGCCTCGGTGATGCCGCGGCGACTACATCCGAGGCGACAGCGCATGGCGACAATAAGTCGCGCGGGTTAAGCGAGCCGATCGGGCGTGCGGCTGTGCACGAACGCCGCCTCCACCTCGTCGGTCAGACGCTCCATCCGGGCGCCATCCCGCAGCCACCGCGCCAACTGGCGCTGCAGCGAGGCGGCCACGTCGTCGTCGTGTACGAGCAGGTCGGACAGCTCGCGAGTGCGCCAGCGGCCACGGGGCGCGCAGCGCCGCCATACCGACTCGTAGCGCTCCCCGAGCACCCGTTGCCACAACTGCTCGTCCGCGGCGCGCAACTGCGCCGTAAGCAGGCCCGCCCAGCGATCGGCGGCCAGCTTGAGCAGCCTCGGCCCGAGCCAACGGACCACTTGCTCGTCGAGCGGCGCACACGCACACGCGACCAGCAGCCGCGCCCGGGCGCGCTCCCCGTCGTTCCAGCGCGGAGGCGGCGTGCTCAGGCCGAACCAGTCCCACAGCCGGGCTCCGGCCGCCTGGACGGAGTGCTCCGTCTCGCTCACCGCGAGGTTCACGAGCTCCTCGTACTCGGGTAGCTCCTTGAACAGGTTCCGAACCTCGCCCACCTCGGGCGGCGTCCTCGCCCGCTCACCACGACGGTCCGCCACGGCGCGGGCGGCCGTGACGAACGCCAGGTCCAGCGCCTGCGGCGAACGGCTTTCCTCGTAGCGCTCGAGAGCGACCCTCAGCGCCTGGACCGGCGCCAGCTCGCCGCCCCGCTCCTGCGGGGAGATGCCATCGTCAGTCGAGCCGCCGCCCACCATAGAAAAATCTCATCGGGCGGCCCGGATCGCAACTCGCAGAGTGCCACCGGGTTATCAACCACTGAGCAGGATCGCCCCAGGGGGAGAACTGTCGCTGCGCCGGACATACGCTCTTCTCGCCACGGTCGCCCTCGCGATCGCGGCCGCGGCCGTGCTCGTGCCGGCATCGAGCGGGCAGCCATCCGCCGCCGGCACGCCGTCCTGTAAGCCCGCCGCCAGGCCGCCGCGGCTCCCGCTCGCCCAGGGCCTCTCGATCGCCGCCCGGCCCAACCCGCTCACCGCCGGCCGGCAGGTCAGGGTGTTCGGGCAGCTGGTCGGGGCCAGGCACGGGGTCAATCGCTGCGGCATCACGATCGTGCTGTGGCGCCGGCTGCCCGGCCAGCACGGCTTCACCGCGATCGCGCGCACCAGCACCCTCGCCCACGGGCGCTACAGCTTCGTCTTCCCCGCCGGCTCGGTCAGCACCAACCGCGACTGGTACGCGACCACGCGGGGGCTCGTGAGCCGCGTCCTCACCGAATATGTCCGTCCCGCCCTGACGCTCACGAGCACGGCCACGTTCGCCGTCGCGGGCGACGTCGAGACGTTCACGGGGGCGCTCGAGCCGGCCTACCGGGGCGAGCGGGTGTGGCTGCAGCGGCGCGTGGGTCGGCGCTGGGTGACTATGTCCGGTTCGCGCGTGGGCGCGGGCTCGACGTTCTCCCTGAACCACCGGTTCACCACGGGCCGCACCGAGCAGTGGCGGGCGGTCCTGCCCGCGTCCACCCGCGATCTCGGATCCTCGTCGGCCGTCGTGAAGATCAAGGTCGCCCCGGCGACCGGAATTCACAAGATCCGCCACGTGGTGATCATCATGCAGGAGAACCGCTCGTTCGACAGCTACTTCGGGACCTTCCCCGGCGCGGACGGAATACCCGCCGGCGTGTGCGTCCCGGACCCTGACAATGGCGGCTGCGTGGCCCCCTTCCACGACTCCTCCGACCTCAACTACGGGGGACCGCACGGCCTGAGCAACGCGCTCGCCGATATCGACAACGGGCGGATGGACGGGTTCGTCGCCCAGGCCGAGCAGGGCATGGGCTGCACCACGGGCAACCCGAACTGCAGTCCGTGCACCGAGACCGGCCAGATGCAGAGCTCGCTGCCCTCCTGCGAGGACGCGATGGGCTACCACGATGCCCGCGAGATCCCCAACTACTGGGCCTATGCCGAGAACTTTGTCCTCCAGGACCACATGTTCGAGCCCAACGACTCGTGGAGCCTGCCCTCTCACCTGTACATGGTCTCGGAGTGGTCCGCCTACTGCAGCAACCCGTTGGTTCCCGCCTCCTGTCACGGCGACGTCCAGAACCCCAACCCCGACTCCACGCTCGAGGGCTCGGACTTCGCGACCCCCAACGACGGCGAGCTGCACTACGCGTGGACCGACATCACCTGGCTGCTGCACGGCCAGAACGTCCCGTGGGCCTACTACGTCTTCCAGGGCACCGAGCCCGACTGCGAGAACGACTCCTCGATGACCTGCGCGCCCGTGCAGCAGGGACCTCAGACGCCCGGGATCTGGAACCCGTTGCCGTCGTTCACCGACGTCACCGAGGACGGGCAGCTCGGCAACATCCAGTCGCTGAGCGATTTCTTCACCGCGGCCAAGGACGGCAACCTCCCCGCGGTGTCGTGGATCACGCCCAACGGCACGGTGTCCGAGCACCCGCCGGCTCTGGTCAGCGCCGGCCAGACCTACGTGACCGGGCTGATCAACGCGATCATGCGGAGCCCCGACTGGAACAGCACCGCGATCTTCCTGGCCTGGGATGACTGGGGCGGCTTCTATGACCACGTGGTCCCGCCGGTGGTCGACGGCGAGGGCTTCGGGCTACGGGTGCCGGGGATCGTGATCAGCCCCTACGCCAAGCAGGGATACATCGACCATCAGATCCTCAGCTTTGACGCCTACACGAAGTTCATCGAGGACGACTTC
>DATJOU010000157.1:0-4505 GCA_035506775.1 Solirubrobacteraceae bacterium
TCGCCGACCCCGATCCCGAGGACCCGGACGCCCCCCGCCCGAGCTACCAGCAGGATCCGTGGCACTACTCGATCGCCCGCATGGTGGACGCCTGCACGGGCGTCGGGGCGCTGCCGTTCTACGGCCCGTACGGGGACATCCGCGACGAGCTGGGGTGCGAAACCCAGTTCCGGGCCGCCTTCCTGCTGGGGTGCGTGGGTGCGTGGTCGCTGCACCCGGCCCAGATCGCGATCGCCAAGCGCGTGTTCTCCCCCGAACCGGACGAGGTCGCCTTCGCCAAGAAGGTGATCGAGGCCATCCCCGACGGCCGCGGGGTGCACATGATCGACGGCAAGATGCAGGACGACGCCACCTGGAAGCAGTGCAAGGTGATGGTCAACCTCGCCGAAATGCTCGCCCGCAAGGACCCCGAGCTGGCTGAGGCCTACGGGTTCGCCCCGGCCGCCGTATGAGGTTCTACGAGTACGAGGCCAGGGAGCTCGTCAGGCGCGCCGGGATCCCGGTAACCGACTACGGGTTCACCACCAACGCCGAGGAGGCGGGCGAGATCGCGGCCCGCATCGGGGGCCCGACGGTGATCAAGTCTCAGGTCCTCAGCGGCGGGCGTATGAAGGCTGGCGGGGTCAAGTTCGCCGACAGCCCCGAGGAGGCGGTCGCCCACGCCCGCGAGATCCTGACGCTGGAGATCAACGGGCACATGCCCCGGGGCGTGCTCGTGGACCCGCGCGCCGAGGTCGAGCAGGAGTACTACGCCGGCGTGGTGTGGGACGGCACCCGCAAGCAGCCGGTGATCATCTTCTCGCCCGTAGGGGGAATCGACATCGAGCAGGTCGCCGAGGACCAGCCCGAGCGGGTCGGCCGGCGGCACTTCTCGAACATCCTCCCGTTCAGCGAGTTCATCGCCAAGGAGGCGATCGCCTCCAGCAGCGTCAGCGGGCCGGCGCTGAACAAGCTCGTCCCGATCGTGACCCGGCTGGCGAGGATGTTCGTCGAGAACGACATGGTGCTGGCCGAGATCAACCCGCTCGGGCGGCTCGCCGACGGGTCGTTCGTCGCCCTCGACGCACACATGGACATGGAGAACGAGGCCCGCCCCCGGCACGAACGGCTGCTGGGAGAGCTCGGGGTCGGCAAGGAGGAGACCCGTCAGGCACGGGAGCCGACGCCGTTCGAGATCGCCGGCGAGCAGATCGACTCCAGCGACCACCGCGGGGTGGCCGGCAACGTGACCGAGTTCGACGGCGACCTCGGCCTGGTGATCGGCGCCGGGGGAGGCTCGCTGACCCTGTTCGACGCCGTCCGGGCCCACGGCGGGCGGCCGGCCAACTACTGCGAGATCGGCGGCAACCCGTCGGTCGCCAAGGCCTGCGGGCTGACGAAGCTGGTGCTGTCCAAGCCGGGCGTGGACAAGATCGCGGTGATGATGTCGATCGTCTCCAACACGCGCGTGGACATCGTCGCCCGCGGGGTCATCAAAGCCTGCCTGGAGCTGGACTTCGACCCGGCCCAGAAGATCGC
Source organism: Solirubrobacteraceae bacterium (assembly GCA_035506775.1). Taxonomy (GTDB): domain Bacteria; phylum Actinomycetota; class Thermoleophilia; order Solirubrobacterales; family Solirubrobacteraceae; genus Palsa-744. Next base: position 1,519 of record DATJOU010000157.1, read on the forward strand.
CATCTTCCGCATCCCCGGGGCCTGGGAGGAGGAGGGCTTCAAGATCCTCGAGCGCTACGGGGTCGAGTACGCCGACCGCAGCGTGTCGCTGAACGAGGCCGCCCGGCGGGCGGTCCAGAAGATCCAGGGCGACGGCGCCGCGGCCCCCGCCCCCCAGAGCGAGGCGACGGCCTGATGTCGATCCTGATCGACGCCGACACCACCTTCATCGTCCAGGGGATCACCGGCCGGGAGGCCGTGAACCTGACCCGGGAGTGCCTGGACTACGGCTCCGGGGCGAAGATCGTCGGCGGGGTCACCCCCGGGCGCCTGGGGCGTGAGGTCCACGGGGTGCCGGTGTTCGACACCGTCGCCCAGGCGGTCGCCCACCACGGCGGCCCGATCGACGGGTCGGTCGTGACGGTCCCACCCGCCTTCACCCGCGACGCCGTGTTCGAGGCGCTGGAGAACGGGATCAAGCTGGTCGTGATCGTCACCGAGCGGATCCCCCGGCGCGACGTGGCCGCGATGGTGGAGCTCGCGGGGCTGCGGAGAGCGCGCATCATCGGGCCCAACTGCCTCGGGATCATCGTCCCCGACGTGATCAAGATGGGCGGCATCGGAGGCCCCGCCAAGAACGCCGCCCAGGCCTACACGCCGGGGCCGATAGGGGTCATCTCCCGCTCCGGGGGGATGACCACCGAGATGTCCTCGACGCTGTCGGCGGCGGGCCTCGGCCAGTCGGCGGCCGTGTCGATCGGGGGCGACGCGATCATCGGCTCCACCTACGCCGAGCTGATGCCCCTGTTCGCGGACGACCCCCAGACCGAGGGGATCGTCATCTACACCGAGCCGGGAGGCCGCATGGAGGCCGAGCTGGCGGCCTGGACCCTGGCCCAGGAGGAGTCCCGGCGGCTGCCGATCGTCGCCTTCATGGCGGGACGCTTCATGGACGAGATGCCCGGGATGAGCTTCGGGCACGCGGGCACCATCGTGGAAGGCAAGGAGGACACCGCCTCCGAGAAGATCGCCCGCCTGGCCAACGCCGGCATCCAGGTCGCCGAGCGCATCGAGGACATCCCCGGGATGATCGGCTCGCAGATCGCCGCCCGCACCTCGGCGGCCAACGGAGCGGGCGCGTCACGATGAGGAAGGACGCAATCTTCATCGCGATCGAGGTCGCCGACCGGGTCGTCGCCGACGCCGAGCTGGCCCACGCCCTCGCCGAAGCCTGCCCGGTCGACATCTTCGCCGAGGACGGTGAGGGGAAGCTCGAGATCGTCCAGGAGAACCTCGACGAGTGCGTCCTCTGCAGGCTGTGCCTGGACGCCTCCCCGGAGGGGACCGTGAAGGTGCTGAAGCTGTATGACAACGAGGCCGTACTGGCCTAGAATCCCCAGCTGGGGAGACGTTTGTAGAAGTCCCGAGGATGCCGTGAACGAGAACTTCTCACTGATCGTGATGTGCCTGTTCCTGCTCGGCTCGCTCGCGTTCCTGGCCGAGCAGCTGACGGCGTACCACTGATAGCCGCCCGCCGCCCGCCGCCCGCCGCCATCCGCGAGGGCCTGCCGGACCACCGGGGCAAGTACGAATGGTTCCCCGGCCCCGTCGGCTGCTTCGCCATGAAGCACGGCCATTACGGGAAGCCTCCTGCCTGACACGGGACGAAAGCAAGGGCAAGGCGAAGGGAAAGTTCGAACAGGCGACGAACACGCTCACCGGCGGGGGCGGCGAAGCGCAGCTGGCGATCGCCGGCGTCGGCACCGTGAAATGCGAATCGGCGAGCTCCGAAGAGCAGCTGCGCTCGCCCATCACCGGAGAATCGAAGTTCTCCCTGCAGGGCTGCCGCCTCGCGGGCGAATCCTGTTCGAGCGTCGGCTCCACAGCCGGCACGATCGCGAGCTCGGCGCTGGAAGCGCTGGTCTACGAGGAAGGCGAAAAGCTCTACACCGCGGTGGTCGGAGAACCCGCGCTCATGAGCTTCACCTGCGACGCCACCCGTTACACGGTCTCCGGCGAAGCGAGCGGCGAAACCACAGGCGCCACCAACGCGATGGCGAGCACCGCCAAAGTGCACTTCGCACCCGGCGCCGGGTCGCAGGCGCTGCGCACCGAAGACGGCAAAGGCAGCGCCGAAACCACGCTCGAGCTGACGCTCACGACCGCCGGCACCGAAGCGCTGGAGCTGAGGACGGGAAGCTGAGGAGGCGGGGCCGGCGGATGCCGGTCAGGCGTGCTTGCGCGCCTTCGGGGTGCGCTCCCGCTCCTGCTGGCGCTCGACCACGTTGACGATCAGCTTCAGGAACTGCTCGGGGCCGGAGGCCTTGGCCTGGCCGTAGGTGAAGGCCTCGACCCAGTCGGGGACCTTGCCTTCGCGGGCCATCACGTTGAAGAACTCGCGGCGCATGTCCACCCGCACGCGGGCGTCGATGGCGGCGTCCTTGGTGACCTTCACCCCGGGCATCTCCAGGCGGAACTGCTGCGTGTCGCCCCGCCCCCGCAGCTCGACCCCGACGACGAGCTTGATCGGCTCCAGCGCCGGCACTTCCTCCAGGAAGCGCCTGGTGGCCTGCTCGATCAGCGCCCGCGCATCGTCGGACACGGCGATCCTAGATCTTGTGCCGTTGCAGGAGCTTGCGGCCGATCACCATGCGCTGGATCTCGGAGGTCCCCTCTCCGATCAGCAGCAGCGGTGCGTCCCGGTACAGGCGCTCGATCTCGTACTCCTTCGAGTAGCCGTAGCCCCCGTGGATGCGCAGCGATTCCTCGACGCAGAAGCGGCCCGCCTCCGAGGCGAACAGCTTCGCCATCCCCGCCTCGAGGTCCGAGCGCTCACCGGCGTCCTTCAGCCGCGCGGCCCGCATCGTCATCAGCCTCGCGGCCTCCACCTGGGTGCCCATGTCGGCGAGCTTGAACTGGATCGCCTGGTGCTCGGCGATCGGCTTGCCGAAGGTCTTGCGCTCCTGCGAGTAGCGCAGCGCCAGCTCCAGCGCCCGCTGGGCGATGCC
>DATJOU010000158.1:0-6605 GCA_035506775.1 Solirubrobacteraceae bacterium
GAATTCCAGCTGCGCCCGAACGACACAGCGCTGGTGACCGTCTACGACGCGATCCGGTGCGACCTCAGGGGGATCGGGGGACCGCGCGAAAGCGCCGTCGCGGACACGCTCTTCCAGGAAATCGACCTCGCCACCGGGCTGGTCCGCTACGAGTGGCACTTCCTCGACCACGTTCCGCTGTCGAGCTCCTACTACTCCGGGCGCACCGCCACCGACGACTCGCCCTTCGACGCCTTCCACATCAACTCGGTGGACGTGTCCCGTGACGGCTCCTTCCTGGTGGACGCCCGCAACACGTGGGCCGCCTACGACGTCGATCGCCTCAGCGGCCAGGTGCGCTGGGAGCTCGGCGGCAAGCACGACAGCTTCAAGCTCGGTCCCGGCGCCGCCACCGCCTGGCAGCACGACGCCCGCGAACAGCCCGACGGGGCGATCACGTTCTTCGACAACGGCTCCTCGCCGCGCGTCCACCCCGCCTCGCGGGCGATCGAAGTCGCCCTCGACCCCGCCCGAGGGACGGCCACCCTGGTCCGCTCCTACTCACACCCGACGCCGCTGGTGGCCGACAGCCAGGGCAACGTGCAGGCGCTGGAAGACGGGACCTGGGTGATCGGCTGGGGCCAGGCCGGCTACCTGTCGGAGGTGGAACCCTCCGGGCGGCTGCTGTTCGACGCCCACCTGCCGTCGGGATGGGAGAGCTATCGCACCTACGTGCTGCCCTGGAGCGCCCAGCCGGCGGCCCCGCCGACGGTGGCGGTGCGGCGCTCCTCCAAGGGCGCCCTGGTCGCCTACGCGAGCTGGAACGGGGCCACCGGGGTGGTGGGCTGGAGGGTGCTGGTCGGCTCCTCCTCGAGCGCGCTGAAGCCGCTCACGAGCGCCCCCCGGGACGGCTTCGAGACGAAGATCGCGCTCGCCGGGAGCGCCGCCGGGCCGTATCTGGCGGTGCAGGCGCTCGACGCCCAGGACGGCGTGCTGGCCACCTCGAAGGCCGTCAGGGCGCCCTCCCGCTAGCGGTGCGAGAAGGGCGGGTGGTCGAGGCTGGCGATGCCCACGAAATCCCCGGATTCGGCGCGCCGCTGGCGGCGTTCCACGGCCGTCTCGGCGGCCCGCCGGGCGGTCAGGAAGTAGTCGGCGAAGCCGCCCGCGTGGGCGGGCTGCAGGCGCCCCGGGAGGGGCTCGCGGAGCTCGTGCCTGAAGGCGTGGTCGTACTGGAGGCGCATGCGGTCCTCGATGTCGCTCGCGCCGGCGGTGTTGTCGACCTCCAGCCGCCCGCCCTGGCTGCGGTAGTCGTATAGCTCCTCTTCCTGTCCCTGCTGATAGGGGACGATCCCGTCTTCGGGCCAGTTGGAGTAGGTCGCGTACTTGGCGTCGGCGGTCCGCATCGCCACCACGTGCAGGGGGGCGTTGGCGGCGTAGGTCTCGATGGCGTACTCGGTCACGATCTCGTCGGTCGCATGGAGCACGTATTCGCGCCCGGGAGCTTCGGGGTCCTTCAGCACCTGGGCCAGGTCGAGCCGTTTGGACAGGTGCGCGTAGTGCTTCTCGTTGCGCCAGTCCGAAGACCCGGTGGCGATCGTCAGCAGCAGCGGGGCCACGTCCACGCTGGAGGTGAGCTGGGTGCGTGTCTGGGCGGTGGCGGCGGTGAGCACTTCGCGGTGGTCCTTGACGATCAGCGGCACCCGCAGCGCCTCCTCGTAGGCGCTCGCCCCCTTGCCCCTGAGCCCGTGGGAGGCGCCGTACTCGCCGTGGTCGGAGGTGAACACGATCACGGTGTTGGCCTCCACCTCGGGGCGGCTGTGGAGCGTCCGCAGGACCTGCCCGATGTGGCGGTCCACGGCTCGCTGGAGCTTGATGTAGAGGTCCAGGAATTCGAGCCATTTGCCCGGCACTTCGGGCCCCGCGAACGGCACCGGCCCGAAGGACGCGGCCGCCGTTTCCTGGAACGAGCGCTGCAGGCGGGGCTTGCGATGCTGTTCGAGCATCTGCGGGGTCTCGTAGTTGGGCGGCAGCCGCCTGGTCAGCGGCCGCGAGGCGGACTCGGCCGGGACGCGGTCGCTCCACAGGTACCACCAGGCGATGTCGTGGGGGTTCACGAACGACACCGTCGTGCACCACGGCTCGAGGTGGTTGGCGTGCCTGAACCACTCGCCGAACACGTCGGCGATGTGGGGGTCCCGCTTCCAGCCCTGCCCGGGGGCCCCGTCGGGGGAGGGGTACACGCCGCCCGCGAACCCGTATTCCTCGAGCGCGGCGCTCCCCGTCAGGGGCGTCCAGCGGTTGTCCCGGTGGGTCAGGTGCCACTTCCCGAACCAGTGGGTGTGGTAGCCGTGCTCGCGCAGCATCGTGCCCCAGGTCGGGAAGCCCGGGTCGAGCGTGCTGCCCCCGGTGATCATGCACCCCGTCTGGTGGGTGTAGAGGCCGGTGAGCAGGGTCGAGCGGGCCGGGGTGCAGTCGTTCGAGGCCGTGTAGTGGTGGCCGAAGCTGACGGCGTCTTCCCGTAGCTTCTGCAGGTTGGGGGTGAAGGCCTGGCCGAAGGCCCCGGGCGATATCCACTGCGGGAAGCGCAGCTGGTCGACGACGATCACGAGGATGTTGGGCGCCTTCGAGGACGACGTCGGAGGGGTGGTCCTCCCGATCGGCACCCCCTGCGGCTTCGGCGAGGTGGCCGGCGGCGTCGTGGCGGCGGAGTCGCTGCTCGCGTCCGCCATCGCCCGGATCGCGATCCCTGCCCCGGCGATCGCCCCACCGGCGACCAGGCCGCGTCTCAGGAACGTCCGGCGGTCGACGTGCCTGCCCTGTTTCTCGTCGTTGCTCGCCATCGTCCGTTGGGTGCCCGCTGCTCGGACTCCCGGCCCGACCCACTGCCGGGCCCGGTCGAGCTTAGCGGTCGCCGCGACGGATCTGCATCATCTACCGCATGGCCGGTGCACGGCAGCGGACGGGGGTCCTGACGGCGCTCGCGGCGGCCCTGATGCTGGCCCTCGCACCGGGCGCAGCGGCCCAGCCCACCCAGGCCAGCGTCGCCGGGGCCTACACCTTCCTGGGGGCGATGATGGACCGCTACGCGAGCGGCTCGCAGCTGCGTCTGGTGCAGAGCTACAGCGGTGGGACGCTCGAACGCGAGGGGGTGGACGACTCCTTCACCTACGACGACGCCCTGATCGTCGACGCGCTGCTGGCCCGCGGAGAACCCGAAGACGTCGCCCGCGCCGAGGTGCTGGGGCGCTCGCTGCTCTACGTCCAGGAACACGACCCCGCCGGGGACGGCCGCATCCGGGCCGCCTACGCCCCCGCGCCGCTGAGCTCTCCCGCCGACGTGACGGCGACCGACCCGACCAGCGACGTCGGCAACATGGCCTGGGTCGGCCAGGCGCTCGTGCATCTCTACGAACGGACCGGGACCGCGGCCTTCCTCGCCGGTGCGCAGGAGATCGCCCGCTGGATCCAGACCGAGGCCTACGACGAGCGGGGGGCCGGCGGCTACACCGGCGGCGAGGAACCCGACGGGAGCCGCATCGCCTGGAAGTCCACGGAGCACAACGTCGACCTGTTCTCGTTCTTCAGCCTGCTGGCCGGCGCGAGCGGAGAAGCGGCCTGGAGCCAGGCGGCCGCCCACGCGAGGACGTTCGTGGAAGCGATGTGGGAACCCCGCAAGGGCATGTTCTGGGTCGGCACCGGCGAAGCAGGGGTGAAGCCAGACCGGCACCTGCAGGTCGAGGACGTCAACAGCTGGTCCTACCTCGCCCTCCGCGACCCCCGCTTCGCCTCCTCGCTGGACTGGATCGCGAAGAACCTGGCGGTCACCAAGAAGGGCTTCAGCGGCGTGAGCTTCTGCCGGCGCTCGCGCAGGGGGGTGTGGTTCGAGGGCACCGCCCACCTCGCCGACGCCCTGCTCGCCAGGGGCGGCCCGGGCGACGAGGAAGCCGCCGCGCGCTACCTGGGGGACATCGAACACGCCCAGCTGGCGGGGCCCAACAACGACGGCGAGGGCATCGTCGCCGCCTCCCGGGATGGCGTGGGGACCTGTGAAGGCGAATCGTATGACGCCTCGCTGCACACCGGGGCGACCTCCTGGTACGTGCTGGCGGCCCAGGGCGTCGACCCCTTCGAGCCGTTCGAAGCCGGTTTCTAGGCGGATATCGGGGACGCGGGGCCCGATGCTCATCGGCTGACGGCGGCGCGATCGGCTCACGAATGCGCCAAGCGGGTCGATAAGCCCCTAGACATATGGTCGGGAAGCTGAATCTCGAGGAGCAGGAGTCCCTCGCGGACACGTTTCGGCGGGCCGGAACGCACCTCACGCTGCGCGAACGGCTCGTCGAGGGGCCCGTCGCGCTGGGGTTCTTCGCCGCCGTGGCGGTGGTCTGGACGGCATGGCCCCCCCACGGCTTCGAGGCCCTCCCGGTGGTGCTGTGCATGGTCGTGATGGCGTTGGCCTCGGTCGTCCGCTTCGACACCCCGTTCGGCTTCACGCTCGCCACACAGCTGGCGTTCGTCCCGCTGCTGTTCGCGATGCCGGTGGCGGTCGTCCCGCTCGCCGTCGTGGTGGCGCTCGTGCTGGGGGGCTGTGTGGAGGTCTGGCGCGGCAGCCTGAGGCCGGCGCGGCTGCTGCTCGTCCCCGGGAACTCGTGGTTCGCGATCGGTCCCGTGGCGGTCTTCACGATCGCCCACACCGAACCCCGGCACGCCGGTGCGGCGCTGCTGGTGGGCGCCCTGGCGGCCCAGTTCGCAGTGGACTTCGGCGTCTCGACCTTGCGCTTCGCCTGGGCCCAGGGCGCCGGGCTGAGCGAGCAGCTGCGCGAAGCCTGGGTCTACCTGATCGACATCGCTCTCACGGGGATGGGGCTGGTGGTGGCCGAGCAGGTCCACGAACACCCCTTGGTGGCGCTGGCGCCGGTGCCCCTGTTGGGGCTCCTTGCCTGGTTCGCCGGCGAGCGCCGCCAGCGCCTGGAGAGCCTGCTCGAGCTGAACAGCGCCTACCGCGGCACGGCGCTCGTGCTGGGCGACGTGGTCGAGGCCGACGACGGCTACACGGGGGTCCACTGCCGGGGCGTGCTCGGGCTCGCCCTGTCGGTCGCCGACGAGCTGGGCCTGGACGCGGAGGAGCGGCGGAACCTCGAATTCGGGGCCCTGCTCCACGACGTCGGCAAGATCGCGATCCCGAAGGAGATCGTCAACAAGCCGGGCAAGCTCGATCCGCAGGAGTGGCGGCTGATCAAGACACACACCCTCGAGGGGCAGCGGATGCTCGACCGGATCGGTGGCTTCATGCACGACGTCGGGCTGATCGTCCGTTCCCACCACGAGCGCTGGGACGGCGGGGGCTACCCGGACGGACTATCGGGGGAGGAGATCCCCCTGGAGGCGAGGATCGTCAGCTGCTGCGACTCCTGGAACGCGATGCGGACCGACCGCGCCTACCGCAAGGCGCTCCCCCCGGAGGTCGCGCTGCAGGAGCTGCGCGCCAACTCCGGAGGCCAGTTCGACCCGCGGATCGTGGAGATCCTCACGTCGATCGTGGGCGGGGGGGCCGCGGCGCCCGAGCCCGCCACGCCGCTGGAGGTTCGCCGCCAGGCGAGCCCCAGCCTCGTCGCCGGCTGACCGCGCCGGGACGCACGGTTACCTGCATGCAGGGCACCGGAGTGGCTCTATCCTGGCCGCAGAGGGTAGAGACGAGGTTTGGTGAGGGACGAGTTGACGCGAGGATGGATGCACGGATGCGGGCGCTGGCTCGTCCCCCGGGCGTTGGTGGTGCTGGCTGTGCTCGGGGTGCTCGGGTCGGTGTCGGCGGCGCTCGCCGACAGCGGGCCGAAACCGCCCGAAGTGACGACTGAACAGTCGCTCCCGGTCACGAAAACCACCGCCGTGCTGAACGGCATGGTCAACCCCCGAGGGGTGGCCGTGACGAGCTGCGAATTCAAGTACGGGACCTCGCCGGGGTCGCTCAGCTCGAGCGCGCCATGCGCCCCGAGACCGGGCGCCGGGAGTGCTCCGGAAGCCGTCTCGGCCGAAGTCACCGGACTCTCGCCGAACACGACCTACTACGTGCAGGTCGTCGCCAGCGGCGAAGAAGGGACCGCGGAAGGGTCCACGGTGTCGTTCAAGACGATCGCCAACGCCCCGGTGGCGAGCACCGGTGAAGCCGGCGAAGTGAAGCTGACCAGCGCGGTGCTGGCGGGTTCGGTGAACCCGGAAGGCGCGAGCGTGACCAAATGCGAATTCAAGTACGGGACGACCGCCGGCTCGCTCGGAAGCGTGGCCGCCTGCTCCCCGCCTCCCGGGTCGGGGACCGCGCCCGAAGCGGTCACGGCGCAGCTGACGGAACTGTCCCCGGGCACGACCTACCACTTCGAGCTCCTCGCCGCCGGCGAAGGGGGAGAAACGACCGGCAAAGAAGAAGAATTCACCACACCGGCGAACGGGCTCGTGGTCGTCACGGGTGAAGCTCTGTCGGTCACGCGCACCACCGCGAAGCTCACCGGCACCGTCAACCCGGGAGGAAGCCAGGTCACCGAATGTGAATTCGAATACGGGACCACCGCCGGCTCGCCGGAAGCCCGCGTCCCCTGCTCGGCGCTGCCGGGAGCCGGAACCGAAGCGGTGGC
>DATJOU010000159.1:0-3604 GCA_035506775.1 Solirubrobacteraceae bacterium
GCGATCGATGAAAGCGGCAACGTCCTGACATCGACCGATCCACGCGACGGTCCCACCGCGACCTGGAGCGTGTCGAAGGCGGTGAGTGCTCCCCTTGGGGCCGGCAGGTTCACGGCGCTCGCCTGCCCGACCGCGTCCTTGTGCGTCGCGGTCGACTATGACGGCCAGGTGTCGTTGACGGCAGACCCGCGACTCGGAGCGCAAGCCACGTGGACGCCCCTCCCGAGGAACGTTGACGACGTCGAATGGGACGACATCTCCTGCCCCTCCAGCTCGATGTGCCTGATCGTCGGCCCCGAAGTCATGACCTTGACGAATCCGGGCACCCCGAACGCGAGCTTGGAGCACAAGCTGCTGCCGCTCATCAACCGGTACAGCGAGGCCGACGAAGTACACGGTGTGTCCTGCACGTCGACCTCGTTCTGCCTGGCGGTCGAAGGTCGCGGTAACGCGATCCGCTCGAGCGACCCCGAGCGCGGGTCGCGGGCAACGTGGGAGGTGACGCCGGTGGACGGGTTGCACGCGCTGTGGTCGGTGTCGTGCGCCTCCGCTTCACTTTGTGTCGCCGTCGACGACCACGGTTACGCCTTCGTCGCCCACCGCCGGCTGGCGACGCCATGATCAGGGCAACCGGAATCTCGACCGTACTCGTCGCCCCTGATCGCCGACCAAATGCCGTAAATAGCGCCACTTCTCCCCCAGCGAAGCGATGACGGCGGCGCCTCCGGGCGTAGCCTGATGGGAGATGCTCGAAGCGGCCGGGGCGGTACGGGCATATGGACGGGCGACGTGGGGGACGGTGGCAGCCGCCCTGTCGATCGCGATCGCCCTTGTCCTTCTCATCCAGGGCTGGGGCGGCGGGAACGCGAAGCTCGGGCCCGCCTCGGGCCCGGGACTCTCCTCCTCCACCGGTCTTGTGAGCCTTCCGGCGGACGCCTGGGGGCCGGTCTCGGCGACGGTGGGGGCCCATGACCCGGCCTATCGGCTGACAGGCGCCGGAGGCGCGCTCACCGGCTCGAACCCCGACCAGCGCCTGAGCCTGCGGTTCGACCGCAGCGGTGCCGCGTTGCGCGCCGGTGGAGCCCGACTGGGCCTTGAGCTGCGAGGGCTCGGGTACGGCGCATCGCTGACCGGCCAACCCGCCGCGACCGCCGAGGCCCAGGGCAGCAACCGCGTGGCCTACAGGCGTGGGGGCGTCAGCGAGTGGTACGTCAACGGGCCGCTCGGCCTCGAGCAGGGGTTCACCGTCGCCCGGCCGCCGGCTCGAGGCTCCGCCGGCCCGCTGACGCTTTCGATCGCGACCTCCGGCAACCTGCACGCGTCGCTCGCCCCGAGGGGACGCGGCATCCGCTTCGCCCACTCGGGCCGTACCGTCCTCGTGTACGGGAACCTGAGCGCCCGCGACGCCCGCGGACGACCGCTGCACAGCTGGCTGGGACTGTCGGACGGCCGGATCCTTCTGCACGTCGACACCGACGGCGCGCGCTTTCCGGTTCGCATCGACCCTTTCGTCCACCAGGATGAAAAGCTCGTGGGTGGCCCCCTGGTGGGACCGTACGGCTACATCGGGAACAGCGTGGCCCTGTCGGCCGACGGCAACACCGCGCTCGTCGGGGCCCCCGCCGACGGCACCTACACGGAATACAAAGGGGCTGCGTTCGTGTTCACCCGCAGCGGATCGACCTGGACCCAGCAGGGGGAACCGCTGACCGGCGGCGGGGAGACCGGGGGAGGGTGGTTCGGCGAATCGGTCGCGCTGTCCGCCGACGGCGACACGGCCGTGACCGGGGCCCCATCCGACGACGAAGCCCGCGGCGCCGCCTGGGTGTTCACCCGCTCGGGATCGACCTGGACCCAGCAGGGGGAAAAGCTCACCGGCGGGGGGGAGGTCGGGGACGGCTACTTCGGCAAGAACGTCGCCCTGTCGGGCGACGGCGACACCGCGCTGGTGGGGGGATACAACGACAACGAACACAAAGGTGCCGCGTGGGTGTTCACCCGCTCGGGAGCGAACTGGACCCAAGAGGGCGAAAAGCTGACAGGGAGCGGGGAACCGGGCTTCTTCGGGTGGGGTGTGGCACTGTCGGGAGACGGTGGCACGGCGCTGGTGGGGGAATGGGGGCTCGAAGGGGGCGTGGGGGCCGCCTGGGTGTTCACCCGCTCAGGGTCGAGCTGGAGCAAGCAGGGTGGCCCGTTGACGGCGGCCGGCGAACCGGGTGAGCCGTGGTTCGGGTACAGCACGGCGCTGTCGGCGAACGGGAACACCGCCGTGATCGGAGCCCCCCACGCCGACGGCTACGCGGGAGCAGCGTGGGTCTATACGCGGTCCGGCTCGACCTGGACCCAGCAGGGACCCCCACTCACGGGCGGCGAAGAGGTCAACGACGAATTCGGCGGTGAACTCGGTTACAGCGCGGCGCTGTCCGCCGGCGGCAACACCGCCCTGCTGGGAGGCCGCGTCGACAGCTTCTTCCACGGTGCGGCGTGGGCGTTCGCACGCTCCGGGTCGACCTGGACCCAGGACGGCGCCAAGCTGACGGGAAGCGAAGAAACCGCCAACCGGGAAGAGTTCGGATGGAGCGTGGCGCTGTCCTCGAGCGGGCAGACCGCGCTCGTCGGCTCGCCCTGCGAAGACGCCTGCGTCGGCTCGTCGTGGGTGTTCGTGAGCAGCCAGGCAGCTCCCGAATTCGGGAGCTGCGTGAAGGGGGAAAAGGGCAGCGGCGCCTACGCCAACGCTGGCTGCACCAAGCCGGGGGGATCCGGCCGCTACGCGTGGAGCGCGGGCGTATCGAAGGCGGGCTTCACCACGTCGCTCAAGTCCGGCTCGGTCACGCTCGAGACCGTCGGTGGATCGAAGCTGACGTGCACGGGAGAGGCGGGCACGGGCGAATACGCCGCCGCCAAATCCGTGGGTGGCGTGGTGTTGGTGCTGACGGGCTGCTCCCGCTCGGGTACGCCCTGCTCGAGCTCCGGCGCGCAGGCCGGGGAAATCGTTACCAGCCAGCTCGAAGGAACCCTCGGCGTCGAAAAGCTCGGGGTCAGCGAACGCACCGACAAGCTCGGGCTCGACCTGTCCCCTTCCGGAGGGACGGGATCGCTCGCCGAATTCACCTGCGGGGCGACCTCGGTGGCGGTTCGTGGCTCGGTGATCGGGTCGGTCACCACCGGCAAGACGTCCGTCACCTCCTCGCTGAAGTTCAAGGCGTCGAAGGGCAGGCAGAAGCCCGAAGGCTTCGCGGGAGGGCCCACCGACGTGCTCGAAGAGTCACTCGACGGAGGCGCCTACGAACAGGCCGGGCTGACCCTCAGCGCGACCCAGCTCGACGAAGAACCGGTCGAGGCCAATCCGGCGGTGTAGGGGCCGCCCGCGCGACCCCGGCCCCACGACCTCGGTTCGACTCCCCGGTCGACCAGCTCCTGACGGGCCAGGGCAGCGTCGGGGACGACGAGCTGCAGGGCCCTCATCGAGCCCGGATCCATCTGGCGCTGGGAGGGGCGGTCGCCGAGCACGGGCGACCGACCGGTCGATGTCGCTGACCGGGAGCACGACGACCTCGAGGGTCCAGTCCATCGCTCGCCCGTTTCGATTGTGGATCGGTGGGTG
>DATJOU010000160.1:0-16503 GCA_035506775.1 Solirubrobacteraceae bacterium
ATCACGGCCCCGAGGAACATGAACATCACCACGCCGTAGATCGCGTAGCCCTGGCGGCGGTTGCCGGTCATGCGCCCGTAGGTGAAGATCAGCGCCGCCGGGATGATGAGCACCAACAGCATCTCGAAGAAGTTCGTGAAACCGCTCGGGTTCTCGAACGGGTGGGCGGAGTTGACGTTGAAGAACCCGCCGCCGTTGGTGCCGAGCTCCTTGATCACCTCCTGGGAGGCCACCGGACCCATCGCGATGCCCTGTGTCAGGCCGGTGATCGTGTGCGCGACGAGGTAGTGGGAGAAGTTCTGGATCACCCCCTGGGAGACCAGGATCAGGGCCCCGAGCACGCAGATCGGCGTGAGCACGTAGAGGATCGTCCGGATCAGGTCCGACCAGAAGTTGCCGATGCTCTTGCCGCTGCGCGAGATGATCCCGCGGATCAGCGCGATCGCGACCACGATGCCCACACCCGCCGAGAGCCAGTTCTGGACGGTCAGCCCCACCATCTGGCTGAAGTAGCTCATGGTGGTCTCGCCGCTGTAGAACTGCCAGTTGGTGTTCGTCATGAACGACGAGGCGGTGCTGAACGTCACGTTCCACGGCGCCGAGTGGTAGCCCTGGGGGTTCAGTCCCGTCCAGTCCCACAAGGTCTGCGTGCGGAGGATGAAATACAGCAGCAGCCAGCCCGCGAGCGAGAAGATGATCAGGCTTTTCGCGTACTGCTTCCAGTCCTGGCCATGCTCCGGATCGACACGCAGCACGCGGTAGAGCAGCTTCTCGGGGCCGGCGAAGAGCGGTGTGAGGAACACCCGTTCGCCGCTGTACACGCGCGCGATGTAGCTGCCGAGGGGAAGCGCGAGCGCGGTCAGGATGACCACGAACAGGAAGATGGTGAGCCAGCCGAGGAACGTCATTCTGTGAACGCCTTCCGTCGCCCCCCGGCGCGGGTCAGAGCTTCTCCCCGCGGATCAGCGCGTAGAAGAGGTAGATGATCACCAGCACCGACACGACCAGCCCGAAGAGGTCGGCGCCGCTCATGTGTGCGACCAGGAAGGAGAGCGGGGCCGGGCTCATATGCGGTCGATCCCCTCGATCAGCACGAGCATCACCGCGAACAGCGCCACCGCGAGTACCACTGCGAGGACATCCATGCGTTCACTATTCGCGAACGCGCGTCACGCTCTCATAACGATCGCCCCCCGGCGTATAACGATTTCGTGAAGGCCGCCGGGGTGAGTCAGGCGCCGAACCTGTAACCCACTCCCGGCTCGGTCACGATCAGCCGCGGCTCGGCCGCCCCCTGCGGCTCGATCTTGGCGCGCAGCCGCGCGATGTGGGTGCGGAGCGGCTGGATGTCCTCCTCGTACCCCGGTCCCCACACCTCCGTGAGCAGCGCGCGGTGGGTGAGCAGCCGGCCGCGGTTGCGCACCAGCGTGCGTAACAGGTCGAACTCGATCGGGGTCAGGTGCACCGGCTCGGAGTCGCGGCGCACCGAGCGTGCGGCGAGGTCTATCTCGAGGCCGTCGAGGACGACCCTGGGCTCCTCCTCGGCGGGGGCGCTGCGCCGCAGAGCGGCGTGGAGCCGGGCGACGAGCTCCCTCGCCCCGAAGGGCTTGGTGACGTAGTCGTCGGCACCCGCCTCCAGCGCCCGAACCTTCTCCTCCTCGTCACCGACGGCCGACAGCACCAGGATCGGGATCTCGCTCCACTCCCGCAGCCGTCGCGTCAGCGCCACCCCGTCTTCGTCCGGGAGGACGAGGTCCACGATCGCCGCCTCGGGGGGCCTCAGCGAGGCGATGTCCAGCGCCTGCGAGGCGTTCTCGGCGGCCACGGCCTCGAAGCCCGCATCGCGGAGCACCACTTTCAACGCCCGCACGATCTGGGGCTCGTCGTCCACGACGAGCACCCTCGCCGGCCGTGCCGGACGCTCCTGCGGGTCGGCGCCCACCGCGCGTCAGCCGACGCCGGCGTGGACCGGGGCGTCGTCGGCTCCGAACAGCGAGGCCTGTCCCGGGGCGGTTGGGATCTCCGGAGCCCGTTCGGGCTCGGTCGTGCCCGCCAGCGGCAGTTCGAACACGAACGTCGCACCCTGACCCGGGAGCGACTCGACGTGCAGCGTGCCGCCGTTGGCCTCGGTGAACCCGCGGGCGATCGCCAGGCCGAGCCCGGAGCCGCCGTGGTCGGCACCCGGAGCCCCGCGGTAGAAGGGCTGGAAGACCTGCTCGCGCTGTCCGGGGGCGATGCCCGGGCCACGGTCCACGACCCGGACCACGATCCGGTCCCCGTGTGCCGACCGCTCGCCGGGGGACCCGCCGCCACCGTCGTCGGTCTCGGCCCGACGAGCGCCGGCGCCCCCATGCACGGCCCGCGCCCGCACCGACACGGGATGCCCCCCGGAATGGCGGCGGGCGTTCTCGAGCACGTTCACGAGCGCCCGGCTCATCTGGGCGGGGTCGAGTCGCACCAGCGGCAGCTCGGGATCGACGGACAGGTCGAAGTGGCCCTGCTCGCTCCTCAGCTCCCCGACCGCCTCGCCGAGCAGCTCTTCGATCGAGCACCACTCACGCCTCGGCTGGGCCGCACCGGCCTGCAGCCGGGAGAGCTCGAGCAGGTTCTCGATCAGGCGCGAGAGCCGGCGGCTCTCACCCCCGACGACCGAGACCATGTCCGCCCGCTCCTCCGGCGAGAGGGACTGCGACTTCAGCGCCTCGGCGGCCGCGGAGATCGCCGTCAGCGGCGAGCGCAGGTCGTGGGAGACCGACCGCAGCAGGGCCGTCTTGACGTTGTCGGCACGGCGCAGGGCGGCGGCGTCCACGGCACCGGCCATCAGCCGTTCGCGCTCCAGGGCCGGACCGAGCAGCGCCTCCAGCGACGGGACCACGCGGCCCTTCAGGCGGCGCAGGCTCGACGGCGGGGAATCCGCCCCCACCAGCAGCGTCCCGATCGTGCGCTCGCCCTCGTGGAGCGGGAACGCGATCGTGCGCCCGTCCCCTTCGACGGCCCGCATCTCGATCGCGGCGGAGTGGAGCTCCAGCGTCCCCGCCAGCCGCGCGGCGACGGTCGGCAGCGCCTGGGCGAGGCTGTCGCCGGACAGCAGCAGCCGCGCCAGCTCGGCGACCAGGTCCGCCTCGCGGCGGCGGTCTTCGGCGTCGCGGGTGCGGGTGCGGGCGATCTCGCTGACCGAGCTGGCGAGCGCCGTCACCACCACGAACGCCGCCAGCGCCACCCACAGGCGGGAGTCGTTGATCGTCAGCCGGCCCACGGGGGCGAGGTGGAAGAAGTCGAACGCGAGAGCGCTCATCACACCCGTGAGCACTCCGAGCCACGCCCCCCAGGTGATCGAGACCAGCAGCACCGCCGGCAGGTACACGACCGACAGCGACACCACCGGTGCGACCCGCGCGAGCGGGTACACGATCAGCGTGCAGAGGGCGACCAGCGCCGTCGCGGTCGCCACCCCTGCCGTACGCGACGGCGGATTCCTGGCGATCAGAAACCCGAAGGACCTCGACATGACCCTGAGAACAGCCTAGATGACGAACGGGGCGGCGTCTGGGGGCCGCCCCGTTCGGTGCGCACTGCACGCACCGGCGATCATCCCTCCATGCGGTGCCGGAAGCTGGTCGGGCCTCGGCACGTCGCCGGCGTGAGCGGATGATTCCCCCGCCCGGCCCCACGTTCGTGAGCAAGCCGTGACCAGCCTGTGACGATCCGGTTATGTGCCCCTCGGAGCGGGCGAAGGGGCTGCCCATGGGGCCGCACATGGCCGCCAGGACTCAAGTGCGGCACCCCGGCGGCCGACCAAGCGCCTGGAAGTGCGGTCTCCCCTGTCCAACCGCCGGCGCGCGGCCAGCCTCGCCTGCCGGCTCTCGCTGACCCTGGCGTGCGCCACCGGCGCATCGCTCCTCCCAGCCACGGCCGCCCTCGCGGACGCCGCCTCCGTCACGGCCGCCACGGCCTCCCCGCTGGCCCCCGGGAACTACGAAACGCGCGACGTCTGCGCCGTCCCCGAGCCGGGACGGGCGAGCTGCATGGCCTCGCTGCTGGTGGCACGCTCGACCGCGGCCCGCGCCCACCTGCACCCGCTCGGACTGGCGGCCACGAGCCAGCCACAGGCCCCCTCGCCGACCGCCGGCGACTTCGGCCTGCGCCCCCAGGACCTCCACGCCGCCTACTCCCTGCCCACCACCGCCGTCTCCGCCCAGACGGTGGCGATCGTGGACGCGTACAACGACCCGGCGGCCGAAGCGGATCTGGCGGCCTACGACGAAGAGTTCTCGCTGCCCGCGTGCACGGCCGAAAACGGCTGCTTCAAACAGGTCAACGAGCACGGCGAAAGCAGCAACCTGCCGTTCCCGAAAACGGTCACGGAACTCGAAACCGCACGTGGCGGGACCACGACCCAGGTCGAAGAAGCCGAAGAAGCGAGCGGCTGGGGGATGGAGATCTCGCTGGACATCGAGACCGCCCACGCCGTGTGTCAGTCCTGCCACATCCTGCTGGTGGAGGCCACCGCGCCCGTCAACGCGTATCTGGAAGCTGCCGAGCGCTCCGCCGAGAGCCTCGGGGCGACCGAGATCTCCAACTCGTGGGGCGGCTCGGAGGCGGGCACGAGCACGAAAAGCGAGGCCTCGGGACCGTTCGATCACCCCGGCACCGTGATCACCGCCTCGGCCGGCGACAACGGCTACCTCGACTGGGACTCCGGCGGCGGGTCGGTCGAATTCCCGGCGGCCTCACCGCACGTCGTGGCGGTCGGCGGAACGCGGCTGAAACTCGGCCCGGGGAGCATCTGGGCGGGCGAGACGGTGTGGAACGGCGACGGGGCCGGCGGTGGCGGCTGCAGCACGGTCTTCCCCGCCCCCAGCTGGCAGCAGTCGCTCGCGGACTGGTCGTCGGTCGGATGCTCCGGGGCGAGGGCCGTGGCCGACGTGTCCGCGGACGCCGACCCCTACACCGGCGTGGCCGTGTCGGACTCGACCAGCCCCGAATGCGAAACCAGCTACACGGAAGGCAAAACCAAACACGTGCTGCACTGGTGCACGCTCGGCGGGACCAGCCTCGCGTCTCCGCTGATCGCCTCCGTGTTCGCCCTCGCCGGCGGGGCGGGAGGCGTCTCCTACCCCGCCTCCACCGTGTACGCCAACGTGGCCGCCACGCCGACAGACCTCCACGACGTCACGAGCGGCTCCAACGGGGCCTGCGGCCAACCGTTCAACGGGTCCACCGGCGTCTCGGGCTGCACCGTCGAAGAAGAGGCCGCGGACTGCGCCAGCCACCTGATCTGCCTCGCCGCCGCCGGCTATGACGGCCCCACGGGGCTGGGCACGCCCGACGGGATCACCGCCTTCGAAGCAGCCGGGACGGGCGGCGGCGGAGAACCTCCGACCGAAGAAGAAGAAGAAGAAGAAGGCTCGGAATCGCCCGGCGGGGCTCCACCGCGAGGCGGTGGCGCTCCCGGCGGCGGGGGCTCGCTGCCGATCTGGAACAAGACCCCCGCCGATGCCGGTACCCGCACCCCGGGTGAAGGCGAAGCCGAAAAAGACAAGTCGGGGCAGGCCACAACGGCCGCGGCGGGCACGATCTCGGGTCTCTCCCTGACGGCCGCGACGGCGGCCGCGGCCGCCCACCACCGCCTCGACCAGCTGGTCTTCTCGTTCACGGCCAGCGCGGCCGTGCGCGTGCGCGTGGTGCTGTCACGGCAGCTCAGCACCCACCGGCGGGTGCGTTGGCGCACGACGCACCACCACGAGACGGTCACGGCCCGTGACGGGCACAACAGCGTCAGGCTCGCCACCGGGCGGCTGGCGCCCGGTACCTACCGGCTCACCCTCACGACGGCCGCCGGCGCCGTGAGCTCGCTCGTGATCCACGTGCGCGGCTGAGCGCCCGCGGGTGACGCTAGCTGGCTGCGCCGGCGGGCTCGAGCCCGGCTGGTGCGCCGAACGGCACCAGGACGGCCGGCAGGCGCACCGACCCGTCCCGCTGCTGTCCGTTCTCCAGCAGCGCCACGATCGTGCGCCCGACCGCCACGGCGGTGCCGTTGAGCGTGTGGACGGTCTCCACCGAACGCCCGCCCCCGGATCGCTGGCGGCGGGCCCGGATGTTCAGACGGCGGGCCTGGTAGTCGGTCGTGTTAGAGCACGAGGTCAGCTCCCGGTAGCGCTCCTGGCTGGGCAGCCACGCCTCGCAGTCGTACTTCTTGGCGGCCGAGTTGCCGAGCTCGCCGACGGCGATGTTCATCACCCGGTAGGGAAGCCCGAGCGCCTGCAGCAGCTCCTCCTCGATCGCCAGGATGCGCTCGTGCTCGGCGGGGGAGTCCTCGGGGGGGACGAAGCTGAACATCTCCACCTTGTCGAACTGGTGCACGCGGAAGATCCCGCGGGTGTCCTTGCCGGCGGCCCCGGCCTCGCGGCGGAAGCAGGGTGAGAAGCCGGCGTAGCGGAGCGGAAGCTGCTCCCCCTCCAGGATCTCCCCCTCGTGGAGCGAGGCGAGGGCCACCTCGGAGGTCCCGACGAGATACAGCTCGTCCTCCGGGAGGGTGTAGATCTGCTGCTCGGTGTCGGGCAGGAAGCCCGTTCCGTAGAGCGCCCGCTCGCGTACCAGCACGGGCGGGATGACGGGTTCGAAGCCGTGGCCTGCCAGCACCTCCAGCGCCCATCGCACGAGCGCCAGCTCGAGCATCACCAGCGCGCCGCGCAGATAGGCGAAGCGCGCTCCGGAGAGCCTCGCGGCCCGCTCCATGTCGATCAGGGGACCCGCCAGCTCGAGGTGATCCCGCGGGGGAAAGTCGAGCTCCGGCAGACTGCCGACCTCGCGGACGAGGTCGTCCTCGGGTCCGGGGGCAGCCGTCGGGTCGGGCAGGTTGGGCAGCGGGGCAAGCGTGGCCTGGAGCCCCTCTTCGACCTCCGCCAGCTCCCGCTCGAGCTCCTTCACGCGCGTGGCCACCGTCCGCATCGCCGCGATCTCGCGCTCGCGCTCGCCGGGATCGGCGGCCCCCTTGATACGCGCGTTGGCCTCGTTCTGCTCGGCCCGAAGCCCCTCGAGCTCGGGCAGCAGCCTGCGCCGGGAGGCGTCGAGTCCGATCACCTGCTCGAGCCCGCCGACGGCGCCCTCCCCCCGGCGCGCCAGCGCCGTGCGGACGCCGTCCGGGTCCTCGCGGATGCGCTTGAGGTCGAGCACGCCGCTTGGGAGGCGAGCGCTGCCTACTTGTCGGACTGCGGGATTTCCGTCGACGGGACGTGCTGGGCGCTGCGGCCGGAGTACTTCGCGAGGAATTCGGCCACCGCCTGCGCCTGCTGACCGACGACGATGTTCTGCGGCATGATCGCCCCGGAGAAGCCGCCGTTGCGGAGCGCGTAGAGCACCTGTTCGGTCTTCTCCTTGCGGAAGTTGAAGTTCGGCCCGTTGGTCTTCACGCGGTTGGGGATCGTGGTGGCCGATCCCTGGGTGCCGGCCGCCGCCAGCGTGTGGCAGCCCCCGCAGCGTTCGCGGAACAGCACCGCGCCCTCGTAGTTGGGGCTGCTCTTCTTCAGCTGGACGCCCTGGGATCCGCAGGCCGAGAGGGCCGTGGCGCACACCAGCAGGACCGTGGTCACGGCGAGCTTCATGCGCGGGGAATATATCGACCGCCGGGGCCCCGGATTCCCGCTGGGACGGCCCCCGGCGTGGACGCCACTCAGAATCCGTGGGCGGTCGTGGCCGCCCGCACCGCGAGCCCCGCCACCACGAATGCCGAGATGGTCATGATCCCCAGCTCTCGCCGCAGCACTTCGGCGACCAGCCGGTGCTGCTCGGACTGCTCCAGGCGCCCCACCTCGGAGGCACCCTCCAGGCCTCGCTGGTCGAGGATCGTCTGGGCCGAGACGACGCGCAGCTGCTCCGCCACGAAGGCCACCGCCAGCGGCAGCAGGGCGTACAGGTAGAACAGCCCTTCGGAGGGGTGGTGGCCGGCGACCGCCAGCGACCCGACCGCGATCGCGAGCACCAGGGCGCTTCCCTGGCCGACCCGCAGCGCCACCCAGAAGCCACGCGCGAGGCCACCGGAAACGTCTCCCCGCCACCACACCCAGGCGCCGATCGCCGCCGCCGCCAGGTTCAGTGCGGCGACGGTCAGCGCACCGGCTACGACCGCCTCATCCACCGCCCGGTCTCGCGCCGATTGCCACTATGTAACAGGCTGCCACAAGCAGTGATATAAACACCCGAGGTGCTGAGAAGCTATCTCCCGGCGATCGTTTTCCTCGTTCTCGGCGGGGCGGTAGGAACCACCTTCGTGTATCTGAACTCGGTGCTCGGCCCGCGCCGGGCGGCGCCCGAAAAGAACGAGCCGTACGAGTGCGGGCTGCCCTCGGAGATCAAGCGGGGACTGCGCTTCGGGATCAGCTTCTACCTGATCGCGATGCTGTTCATCCTGTTCGACATCGAGGTCATCTTCCTGTACCCGATCGCGATCGAGCTGCGCTCCTTCGGCAGCTACGCACTGGTCGAGACGATCGTCTTCATCGCCCTGCTGTTCGTCGCCTTCTTCTACGTGTGGCGGAGGGGGGCGTTGGATTGGAAGTGAAACGCGAGCCCCTGCCGGTGTCGGCGGGCGGCCTCGACGACCAGCGCCGCCTGGTGACCCAGCTCAGCTCGCGCCAGCTGCTGCGCGGGAGCGAGCTGCTCGGCCTCAACCAGCCCGCCCACCTGCAGGGATCCGAGCTGCTCGAAGGAGCCGAGCTCGAACGGCACGTGCACGAACGCGTGCTCACGACGAGCCTCGACAAAGCGGTCGCGTGGGCGCGCTCCAACTCCTTCTTCCCGCTCGCCTTCGGGCTCGCGTGCTGCGCGATGGAGCAGTTCCACGCCGCCGGGCCGCGGATGGACATCGCGCGCTTCGGCTACGAGGCCTTCAGGGCCTCGCCGCGGCAGGCCGACCTGATAATCCTCGCGGGCCGGGTGTCCGTCAAGATGGCCCCCATCATCCGCAGGCTCTACGACCAGATGCTCGAGCCGAAGTGGGCGATCTCGATGGGCGCCTGCTGCAGCTCGATGGGGGTGTTCAACAACTACGCCCTCGTACCGGCCGACAAGTTCCTGCCGATCGACGTCTACGTGCCGGGTTGCCCCCCACGCCCGGAGGGCCTGATGCACGGCGTCCTGAAGCTGCGCAAGATGGTGCAGGACGACCCCGACATGGGCTGGCGTGAGCGTTACGAGGCGCGCGGCACCGAGGAGGTGCTTCCCGAGCCCGGAGCCGAGGACCAGCGCGGCGTGTCCGCGACCGTGCCGCCCGAGGAGGGAAGCCTTGCCTGACGCCACCGGCCTCGAGCTCATCGCCCGGGAGCTGCGGGCGGCCGAGGGCGCCGGTGCGGAGGCCGCCGCCGGCACCCCCGTGACCGACACGGTCTTCTTCCGCGGGCGCGGCACCCTGATGATCGAGCCGCCCTACATCCGTCAGGTGCTCGCGCACCTGCGCGAGCACGGCTATCGCTTCCTGTGCAGCGTCCACGGCGTGGACCACTACCCGCAGGAGCCGCGGCTCGGCGTGGTCTACGAGCTGCTCGACATGAGCCGCGTGGACCGCATCACGGTGAAGGTCATGCTGGACGGCGAGGATCCCGTCGTGGACTCGGTGTGCCCGGACGGCGAGACCGGACCCGGGTGGCCGACGGCCGACCACCAGGAGCGCGAGGTGTACGACATGTTCGGGGTCGTGTTCCGGGGCCACCCCGACCTGCGGCGGATCCTCATGCCCGAGGACTACGAGGGCCATCCCCTGCGACGCGACTTCCCCGTCGGCGGCGAACCGGTCACGTTCACCTTCAACGAGCGCAACGCGAGCGGCACCGGCACGTGACCGGTCCCGCCCCCAGCGAGGGCAGCGGCGCCTCGACGCTGTCCGAGTACCGCCGCGGCGAGCAGAGCATCTCGCTCTCGCCGATCCAGGAGCAGATCGCGAAGGTCGGTGCCGAGGAGACCCACGAAGAGCTGCTGACGCTCAACTTCGGGCCCCACCACCCCGCCACGCACGGGGTCCTGCGCCTGCTGGTCACGCTCCAGGGCGAGATCGTGCGAGACCTCAAACCGATCGTCGGGTACGTCCACACCGGGATCGAGAAGACCGCCGAGGACAAGTCCTACTGGAAGGTCATCCCCGTGATCGAGCGGATGGACTACCTCGCCTACTACTTCAACGCGATGGCCTACTGCGCCGCCGTCGAGGCGCTCGCGGAGGTCGAGGTCCCGCCCCGGGGCCAGTACCTGCGCGTGATCCACCTCGAGCTGAACCGGATCGCCTCACACCTGATCTGGCTGGGGACCAGCGCGCTCGACCTCGGGGCCGTCTCGATCTTCCTCTACTGCCTGCGCGAGCGGGAGCTGATCCTCGACCTGTTCGAGATGTCCTCCGGGCAGCGCATGCACACGCGCTACTTCCAGGTCGGGGGGGTCTTCGAGGACATCCCGCCGGGGTTCGAGCGCAGGCTGCGCGAGTTCCTGCGCGAGATGCCCGCCCGCGCGGACGAATACGGCGACATCCTCAACTCCAACGAGATCGTGCTGCAGCGCCTGCGAGGGACCTGCCCGCTGGACGCCGAGACGCTGCTGTCGCTGGGGGTCACCGGGCCGCTGCTGCGTGCCGCCGGCCACCCCTGGGACCTGCGCAAGGCCGACCCCTACAGCTCCTATGAGCACTTCGAGTTCAAGATCCCGGTCGGCACCGTGGGCGACAACTACGACCGCTTCGCGGTTCGCCTGGCGGAGATCTACGAGTCGGTGAAGATCATCGAGCAGGCGATCGACGGGCTGCCCGAAGGGCCGTTCATCACCACCGATCGCAAGGTGGCGCTGCCGCCCCGCCACGAGCTCGCCACCTCGATGGAGGCGCTGATCCACCACTTCAAGCTCGTCACCGAGGGCTTCCGCGTTCCCCCCGGGGAGATCTACATGCCGATCGAGTCCCCGCGCGGGGAGCTCGCCTGCTACGTGCGCTCGGACGGCTCGTCCAAGCCGGCCCGGGTGCACATGCGTGACCCGAGCTTCGTCAACCTCCAGGCGCTCTCACACATGGTCGAGGGCAGCTACATCGCCGACCTGATCGCCACCGTCGCGATGCTCGACCCGATCCTCGGAGGCATCGACCGGTGAGCGCCCGCGAGGAGGGCGCACCGGCCAGCCAGATCGAGTCGCGGACGAGGGCGGCCCGTGCCGCCGCCTGGCTGACCCGCGTGCCCCGCTTCGAGCACGGCTCGCGGGTGCCGGGCTGGGACGAGGCCGTCGACCTGGAGAAGGACCCGGCGCTGATCCCCGACCCCGAGCAGGTGGAGGTGCCGGAGGGGCTGCGCCGCGAGATCGAGGCGCGGATGCGCGACTACCCGGACCGGCGCTCCGCGGCGCTGCCGGCGCTGCGGGCCGCCCAGGAGCTGCACGGGTGGTGCTCGCCGGAGGCGCTCGAGCAGGTGGCCTGCGTGATGCGGGTCACCCCCGGCTACCTGGAATCGGTGGCCACCTTCTACGACATGCTCGAGGTGCACCCGGTGCCCGCCCACGACGTGTACGTGTGCACCAACATCTCCTGCTCGCTCCGGGGCGCGGACGACCTCTACGAGACGCTGCGGGCGGCGGCGGGCGACGACGTCAACGTGCGCGCCTTCGAGTGCCTGGGAGCGTGCGACATCGCCCCGATGGCGAGCGTGGACGGGACCTACATCGGTCCCCTGTCCACCGCCGACGTCCCGGTCCTGCTCGACGACCTGCGCGCCGGCCGTGAGGTGCTCGCCGACCGCCACCTCTCGCGCCGACCCGTCGCCGACCCGCGCGGGCGCGAGTCCTCGGGTGAGGGACACCTTGGGGGCGGGTCCTAGATGGCGGTCGCGCCTGCGCTGCTGCTGTTCGACGGGATCGACATCCCGGGTCTGCGGACCCTGGAGGTGTACGAGGGGCGGGGCGGCTACGAGTCGCTGCGCAAGGCGCTCGCGCAGGAGCCCCAGGAGGTGCTCGCCACACTCGAAGCCTCCGAGATCCGCGGCCGCGGCGGGGCGGGCTTCGCGATGGGCAAGAAGATCTCGTTCCTGCCGAAGGGGGCAATCGAGCGCTACCTCGTGTGCAACGCCGACGAGTCCGAGCCGGGGACCTTCAAGGACCGCGAACTGCTCGAAAAGAACCCCCACATGCTGATCGAGGGGATCGTGATCGCCTCCTACGCGGCCGGGGCCAGCCGCTCGTTCATCTACATCCGCGGGGAGTACGTGGAGCCGGCCCTCGCGCTAGAGCAGGCGATCGCCGAAGCGCGGGCCGCCGGCTACATCGGCGAGCACATCCTCGGCTCCGGCCACTCGCTCTCGCTCGTCCTGCACCGCGGGGCCGGGGCGTACATCTGCGGCGAGGAGACCGCGCTGCTCGACTCGCTGGAAGGCAAGCGCGGCAACCCGCGGCTGAAGCCGCCGTTCCCGGCCAACCAGGGTCTCTACCAGGGGCCGACGCTGATCAACAACGTCGAGACGCTCGCGACCGTGCCGTCGATCGTGCGGCTCGGGGGAGAGGAGTACGCAAGGATCGGGGTGGCCAACTCCACCGGCACCAAGCTCGTGTCGGTCTCCGGCCACGTGCAGCGGCCCGGCAACTACGAGGTCGAACTCGGGATCCCCTCGCGGGAGCTGATCTACGACCTCGCCGGGGGGCCCCCGGAAGGGCGGAAGGTCAAGTGCTGGTTCCCGGGCGGCTCCTCTTCGCCGGTGCTGACCGGCGATGACCTCGACGTCCCCTACGACTTCGACTCGATGGCCAAGGCGGGGTCGATGCTCGGCTCCGGGGCGGTGATCGTGGTGGACGACGCGACCCCGATCCTCGACGTGGCGCTGAAGGTGGCGAAGTTCTACCGCCACGAGTCGTGCGGGAAGTGCACCCCCTGCCGGGAGGGGACCAACTGGACGGTGAAGATGCTCGAACGGATCGAGACCGGGGAGGCCACCCCGATGGACCTCGAGATCATGGCCTCGGTCCAGGAGCACATCATCGGCAACTGCCTGTGCGTGCTGGGAGACGCGATGGCGATGCCGATCGGCTCGATGATCGCCAAGTTCCGCGACGAGTTCGAAGACCACATCGAACGCGCCCGCGCGGCGCGAGGGACGGCCTGACCCGATGCCCCGCCCCGAGCAGCGGATGATCTCCTTCACCATCGACGGCCGCGAGGTGACCGCGCCGGAGAACTCGATGTTGGTGGACGCCGCCAAATACGGAGACGTCGAGATCCCGGTGTTCTGCTACGAACCGAAGCTCGGCTCCCCGGTCGGGGCTTGCCGGATGTGCCTGGTGGAGATCGAGGGCATCCCCAAGCTGCAGACCGGCTGCTCCACCGCCGTCAAGGACGGGATGGTGGTGTACACGCAGACCGAGCGGGTGAAGACGGCCCAGCGCTCGGTGGTGGAGTTCCTGCTCATCAACCACCCGCTCGACTGTCCGGTCTGCGACAAGGGCGGGGAGTGCCCGCTGCAGGACATCACCTTCGGGTGGGGGTCCGGGATCTCGAGGTTCGTGGAGCCCAAGCGCCACTTCGTCAAGCCGCTCGAGCTCTCGCCGCTGGTGGCGATCGACCGTGAGCGGTGCATCCTCTGCTACCGCTGCGTGCGCTTCTCCCAGGAGGTCTCCGAGGACTACCAGCTGGTCCTGCTCGAGCGCGGTACCCACTCCTACGTCTCGACCTTCGACGGGCACCCGTATGTGGCTCCCTTCGCCGGCAACATCGTCGAGCTCTGCCCGGTGGGGGCGCTGACGTCCAGGCCCTACCGCTTCCGTGCGCGGCCGTGGGACATCGAGGACGCCGGCTCGGTGTGCACGCTGTGCCCGTCGCAGTGCAACGTCACCCTGACCGTGCGCGACGAGCGCGCGCTGCGGGTGCTGGCCCGCGACAACCCGGAGGTGGACGACGGCTGGCTGTGCGACAAGGGCCGCTTCGGCTACCAGTCCTTCCACGTCGACGAGCGCGTGACCCAGCCGCTGGTGCGCGACGGGGGGCAGCTGCGGCCCGTCCCATGGGAGCGCGCGCTCGAACAGGCCGCGGCCACGCTCAAGCGCGCCGGGGCCGCCACCGCCGCGCTCGCCGGCTCCGGCACGACGAACGAGGAGGGGCTGCTGCTCGGGCGCCTGATGCGCGAGGGGCTCGGTTCCCCGCACCTGGACTCGCGCCGCGCCGGTTCGCTGCCGCTCGAGCTGCAGCGGGCGCTCGGCGATCCCGCCCTGCAGGCGACCACCTCCGACATCGAGTTCGCCGACGTCGCCCTGGTGCTCGACCTCGAGCCGGTGGACGACGCCCCGATCCTCGACCTGCGCCTGCGCAAGGGCGCCCGCCGGCGGGGCTTGAAGATCGCGATCGCCTCCCCGAAGGCGAGCACGCTCGAGCAGAGTGCGGCGCTGGAGGTGCGCTACGAGCCCGGCCGCGGTGCCGTGTTCGCCGCCGCCCTGGCGGCCGCGCTCGGCGGAGACACGCGGGCCCAGGAGCTGGCGCGGGCGGCCGGCTGCGATGGCGGCGGGCTGGAGCGGCTGGCGGGACTTCTCCGCGGGGACGAGGGAGGCGAGCAGCCCGAGGTCGTGCTGCTGTGGGGGGAGCGCCTCACGGCCGGTGCCCAGGGGGCCGCAGGGGCGCGTGCGCTGCTGGCGATCGCCGAGGCCCTGAAGATGTCCGCGACGCCCGGGGCGGGCCTGCTCGAAGTCCCGCTCACCAGCAACGGGCGCGGCCTGCGCGAGGCCGGGGTGCTGCCCAACGCTGGGCCGGGGCTGGGCGAGCCGCCCCTCGCCGGCGGCCGCGACGCCGGCGCCATCGCCGCCGGCCTGGCCGGCGGGGAGCTGGGCTGCCTGTACCTGCTGCGCACCGACCCGCTCGAAGACTTCGCCGACCAGCGCGAGCTGTGGGAGCGGGCGCTGCACGGGGCCGGCGGCGTGATCGCGCACAGCTCCTTCCTGACCGAGGGCATCCGCGAGCACGCCGACGTCGTGTTCCCCGCCGAGGTCTACGCCGAGAAGGAGGGCACGATCGTGCACCCCGACGGGCGCCTGCAGCGGCTGCGCCCGGCGATCGCCCGGCCGCGGGGCGTGGACGCCGAGTGGCATGTGCTCTCCGGGCTGGCCCTGAGGCTCGGGCTGGACCTCGACGTCCTCACCGCCGCGATGGCCTCGCGAGCGCTGTTCGAGGCGGTGCCCTTCTACGGCGGATTGACGCTCGAGGAGATCGGCGGGCGGGGCGTGCGCTGGCAGCAGCGGGAGGCGGCGAGCGCGTTCCCGGCCGGCGACCCCGGCTCGCCGGCCGACCTCCCCGCACAGGTGCTCGCGGACGGCTCGCCCAACGGCGATGGGGACAGCGGCGGGGCCGTCGGGTACCGCTCGCTGTGGGACGCCCCCGAGGTCCGCCACTCACCCGCGTTCGAGTTCCTGGCCGCCGAGCGGGAGCTCGCCTGAGATGTTGCTGGCGACCGTCGACTACGCCGAAGAATGGTGGATCCAGGTGATCAAGGCGATCATCATCTTCGCCATCGCCTTGCAGTTGGTGCCGATCGTGCTGCTCGCCGAGCGCAAGCTGCTGGGGCGCATGCAGAACCGTTACGGCCCCAACCGCGTGGGGCCGTTCGGGGCGCTGCAGCCGCTGGCGGACATCCTCAAGCTGCTCACCAAGGAGCAGTTCCGGCCCACCACCTCGGTCGGGGTGCTGTTCGCGGTGGCCCCCGTGATCTCGATCCTGACCGCCTGCGCGGCCTTCGCGATCATCCCCTTCGGCGACACCCAGAACATCTTCGGCACCCAGGTCGGGCTGTACGGGATCGACGTCTCGATCGGGCCCCTGTACCTGTTCGCGTGCGGGGCGATCGCCTTCTACGGGATCATGCTCGGGGGCTGGTCCTCGGGCTCGAAGTACTCGTTCCTGGGATCGATGCGGGGCGCCGCCCAGCTGATCTCCTACGAGGTGTCCCAAGGGCTGGCGCTGGTGGGCGTGATCATCACCGCCCAGACGCTGTCGCTGACCGCGATCGTCCACGCGCAGACGGGGATGTGGTTCTTCATCCCCCAGTTCCTGGGCTTCCTGATCTTCCTGACGGCGAGCTTCGCCGAGACCAATCGCGCACCGTTCGACCTCACCGAGGCCGACGCCGAGCTGGTGGGCGGCTACAACACCGAGTACGGAGGCGGGCGCTTCGCCTCCTACTACTTCGCCGAGTACCTCAACGTGCTCGTCGTCGCGGGGGTGGTGGCGACGATCTTCCTGGGTGGCTGGCTGCTGCCGTTCGGGATCCATCCTCCGGGCTGGGTTGACCCCTTCGTGGTGCTCGCCAAGATGGCGATCGTCACCTTCCTGTTCATCTGGGCCAGGGCCACGCTCCCGCGCCTGCGCTACGACCAGCTGATGAGCTTCGGCTGGAAGGTGCTGCTGCCGCTGGCGATGGTCAACGCGCTCGTGACGGCGATCATCGTGGTGGCGACCGACTGATGGACGGCTCCCCCCAGACGAACCCGCAGGCGGAGGAGCCGCTCGGGACG
>DATJOU010000161.1:0-8406 GCA_035506775.1 Solirubrobacteraceae bacterium
ACCCCTGCGGGGTCGCGAACAGCAGCTGCTTCAGCGCCTTGTCGCCGGCCTGCAGCTCGAATCCCCTTTCGAGGAAGCCGACGAACCCGCTCCACGGGTCGGGGTCGGCGAGGCATTCTTCGGCCAGGCCCACGAACCGCAGCAGGCGATCCTCGAACAGCGCGTCGATCAGCTGCTCCTTGTCCGGGAACCGTCGGTAGACGGTGCCGACGCCGACGTCGGCGTGGTGGGCGATGTCGTTGAGCGTCACCTCCAGGCCCCGCTGGGTGAACAGCTCGGCGGCCGCGTCGAGGATCCGCTGGCGGTTGCGCTCGGCGTCCTTACGGAGGGGTCTCTCTGCTGTGGCCATGTGGCAAGTGTAGCGAAGTGGGAGGACATTATCCATGTGGATAAGATGTGTCCAAGTGGATTGACAAGCTCCACTTCTTGTTCTATGGTTCCAGAAGTAGATAGCACTTATCCACTTATTGGAGGCAGCACGATGACACAGACCAACCCTCACCACGAGCGCCGCTGGCTGATCCTCGCCGTGCTCGGGATCGCGCAGCTGATGGTGGTGCTCGACGCCACGATCGTGAACATCGCGCTGCCCTCCGCCCAGGCGAGCCTGCACTTCTCCGACGACGGACGGCAGTGGGTGGTGACCGCCTACGCGCTCTCGTTCGGGAGCCTGCTGCTGCTCGGAGGGCGCCTCAGTGACCTGTTCGGGCGCAAGCGCACCTTTATCGTCGGCCTGATCGGCTTCGCGCTGGCGTCGGCCGCCGGCGGGGCCGCCCAGAGCTACGGCATGTTCGTCGGCGCACGGGCGGTCCAGGGCGCCTTCGGCGCGCTCCTGGCGCCGGCCGCGCTGTCGCTGCTGACCACCACCTTCACCGACGCCCGCGAGCGGGCCCAGGCTTTCGGCCTGTACGGCGCCATCGCCGGCTCGGGTGCGTCGCTCGGGCTGCTGCTCGGAGGAGCGCTCACACAGGTCCTCGACTGGCGCTTCACGATGTACGTGAACCTGATCTTCGCCGTGATCGCGGTGGCGGGTGCCATGACCCTGTTGGTCAACCAGCGTCCGGCCGACCGCCCGCGGCTGGACCTCCCGGGCGTCGGGACCGTGACCGGGGGCCTGTTCGCGCTCGTGTACGGGCTGGCCCACGCGCAGACCGCCAGCTGGAGCGACCCCACCACGATCGTGTTCCTCGCCGCCTCGGCGGTCCTGCTCGGCTCCTTCGTCGTCATCGAGCGGCGCGCCGAGCACCCGCTGCTGCCCCTGCGGGTGGTCACCGACCGCAACCGCGGGGCCGCCTACCTGTCGATCGGGATCGCCGCGGCCGCGATCTTCGCCGTGTTCATGTTCCTGACCTACTACCTGCAGCAGAACCTCGGCTTCTCACCGGTCCTGAACGGGGTCGCGTTCCTGCCGATGACGGCGATGGTGGTGCTGTCCGCCGGCGTCGCCAGCACGCGCCTGGTCCCGCGCCTCGGCCCGCGGCCGCTGGTCGTGACCGGGATGCTCCTCGGCGCCGCCGGGATGCTCCACCTGACCGCCCTCGGCGTCCACTCGAGCTACGCCACGGCGGTGCTCCCGTCGCTGGTCGTGATGGGGCTCGGCTTCGGGCTGATCTTCGCGCCGGCGATGAGCGCCGCCACGCTCGGCGTGGCCACCGAGGACGCGGGCGTCGCCTCCGCCCTGGTGAACGCCAACCAGCAGGTCGGCGGATCGGTCGGGATCGCGCTGCTGAGCACCTTCGCCGCCAGCGCCACGAGCAGCTTCCTGGCCGGCTCCCGCCCCACCCCCGCGCTGATGGCGGCGGCCACCGTGCACGGCTACACGACCGCCTTCGCCTGGTCGGCGGGCATCTTCGCGCTCGGCGCGCTGGTGGCCTTCCTGCTGTTCCGGCCGGACTACCGTCCGGCCGAGCTGTCGGCCACTCCGGTCGCCGCCCACTGACCGATCGCGTCCGCCACGGGCCCCGGATACCCCTCGTCCGGGCGCCCGTGGCCGCCGTTCACGGCCGCGCCGTGAAGGTGACCTGCATGCGCTTCACACCGTGGATGAAGTTGCTGTGCAGCATCTCGGGCTCCTGCGCCTCGATGTCGGGGACCACGCGCAGCAGCTCCCCGAAGATCGAGCGAAGCTGGGTGCGGGCCAGTGAGGCCCCCAGGCAGAAGTGCGGTCCGCCGCCGCCGAACCCGAGGTGACGGTTGGGGTCGCGGGTGAGGTCGAAGCGCCACGGGTCCTCGAAAGCGGTCTCGTCGCGATTGCCCGAGTGGTAGAACAGCACCACCCTCTCTCCGGCCTGGAGCTGCTGGCCGTGGATCTCCACCTCGCGGGTTGTGGTGCGGCGGAAGGTCAGCACCGGTGATGCCCAGCGCACGAACTCCTCGACGGCGACGGGTAGCCCGGCGTCGAGGTCCGCCATCAGCACGGCGCGCTGGTCGGGGTTGACGGTGAGGGCACGCATCGCGTGGGAGGTCGTGTGGCGGGTGGTGTCGTTGCCCGCCACCGAGAGCAGCACGAAGAACGCCCCGATCTCCGCGTGGGTCAGCCGCTCGCCTTCGACTTCGGCCTGCACGAGGGCGGTCATGAGGTCGTCCCCGGGGTGCTGTTCGCGGTGGGCGGCCAGCTCGGTCGCGAACTGGGTGAGCGTCCACAGCGCTTCGCCGAGAACCTCCACCGGCCGGCGGTCACCGAAGAACTCCGGGTCGGCCACCGACACCAGCACGTCGGCGGCGGACACGATGCGCTCGCGGTCCTCCTCGGGCACGCCGATCATGTCCGAGATCGTCACGAGCGGCAGGCGCTTGGCGACCAGCTCGACGAAGTCCCCGCCTCCCGTCGGCGCCGCCTCCTCCACGATCTGCTTCGCGTTCACGCGGATGCCCTCCTCGATGCGAGCCACCTGGCGCGGAGTGAAGGCGGCCGAGACGAGCCCGCGCAGCTTGGTGTGGCGGGGGGCGTCCATCGCCAGGAAGGACTGCGACGCCTCGAGGATCTCCGGCGGGGCGTCGCCGAACTGGGTCCCGTGGCCCGAGCAGAAGGTCTGTGGATCGCGAGAGATGCGGCGGATGTCCTCGTGGCGCACGATCGCCCAGTAGGGATGACCCTCGATGGGCATGTCGAGAATGTCCTCCGGCGGGTCGTGCAGCGAAATCGGCTCGTCGCGGCGCAGCTGCGCGAACGCCACGTCGCGCTCCTCTGCCGGCCGGGTCCAGAACTCGACGGCGCCGATGTCCACCCACGCCCTCCTCAGCCGAGCAGCGCCTGGGCCCGGGCCCACAGGCGGCTCATGCCGCGGATCCAGCGCTCGGGCTCCTGCGCCTTGCCGACGATGTACTCGTGCATCTCCGGGTGCGTGAGGATCAGGAAGCGATCCTCTTCGACGCCCTCGAGAATCCGCTCGGCGGCGTCCTCGGGCCCCAACACGGCCCCCCCGCCGATGATCGCGGCGGCCTTGTCTGGATCACCGTCGCCGCCGGCCCGCAGCATCGCCGTGTCGACAGCGCCCGGGCACACGCACGAGACCTTCACGCCCTGGGCGGCGTAGGTGATCGCCACCCACTCGGCGTACCCCACGGCCGCGTGCTTGGTCGAGGCGTAGGCCGCGTCGCCGAGCGTGGTCAGGATGCCCGCCATCGAGGCGGTCGTGACCAGGTGCCCCTCCCCACGATCGATCCAGCCCGGCAGTAGCGCCCGGGTGGCGAGCACGTGGGAGATGAGGTTGACCCGCCACTGGCGATCCCAGTCCTCGAGCGGATCCTCGGGGCCGGTCCCGGTTGCCAGGCCGGCGTTGGCGAACCAGATGTCGATCGGCCCCACGGAGGACTCGACCTCGCCCACGAGCGCCAGCGTGGCGGCCTCGTCGCAGACGTCGAGCTCGCGCCCCAAGACCACGTCCGGGCCGAGCTCCTCACTCAGCCGGCGCACGCCCTCGCCGTCGAGGTCGGCCGCCACGACCCTGCGGGCCCCGCGCGCGACCAGCCCGCGCACGACGGCCCCGCCGATGCCCCCGGCCGCGCCGGTGACCACCACGTTCCTACCCTCGGGTTGCATTGGGCCGACACCATATTCGAACGAAAGGGAGCCGATGCCCGACTACACGCTCACCAACCTGAAGCAGATCGAGGACACCGCCGGCGCGAGGTCGGCCGACGTGGAGGGACGCTTCGCCCGCAAACATCTCGACTCGCGGGAGCTCGGGGTCAGCTACTTCCGCTACGCGCCCGGCTTCCGCGCCCCCGTCGGCCACCGTCACCGCGAGCAGGAGGAGGTCTACGTGGTCCTGTCGGGGTCCGGGCGCGTGAAACTCGACGACGAGGTCCGCGACCTGGGCCGGTGGGACATCCTGCGGGTCGCGCCCCAGGTGGTGCGCTCCTTCGAGGCCGGACCCGATGGCCTGGAGATGATCATCGCCGGCAGCTCCCGCCCGGAGGAGGGGGACGGTGAGATGCTCGAGGTGCAGTGGACGGCCCCGTGAGCCGCCCGCGCACGGTCAGCCGGCCGAGCTGGAGGGGCTCGACGCCGGGCTGACCACCGGCTGGGAGCCGCCGTGGGTGGCGCCCGCGGGCGAGGGCACGTGGGCGTCCACGGGGGGCGCATCGGAGGGCTCGAGCGCGAAGCGGGGCAGCAGCCTGTCCAGCCACGCCGGGAA
Organism: Solirubrobacteraceae bacterium; assembly: GCA_035506775.1. Lineage (GTDB taxonomy): Bacteria > Actinomycetota > Thermoleophilia > Solirubrobacterales > Solirubrobacteraceae > Palsa-744. The sequence continues at coordinate 4,641 of DATJOU010000161.1, forward strand.
CCACCAGGTTCGCTCGCCGAGCAGCTGCAGCGCCGCCGGGAGCATCAGCACACGGATCACGAGTGCGTCGAGGAACACCGCGCTGGCGAGGGCGAGGCCGAACAGCTCGATCACGCGTTCGCCGCCGCCGATGAAGCTCGCGAACACGACCACCATCACGGCCGCCGCCGCGGTGATCACGCGGCCCGTGCGGATCAGCCCCTCGCGGACCGCCGAGGAGGCGTCGGCGCCGTGGGTCCATTCCTCGTGGATACGGCTCACCAGGAACACCTCGTAGTCCATCGACAGGCCGAACACGATCGCGAACACCATCACCGGCAGGAAGGCGGCGATCGGACCTCCTGCGATCCCGAACAGCGAGCCGAACCATCCCCACTGGAACACCGCCACCACGATCCCCAGCGAGGCCGCGATCGAGAGCAGGTTCATGACGGCCGCCTGCAGCGGGATCACCAGCGAGCGGAAGACCACCATCAGCAGCAGCGCCGACAGCAGCACCACCACCCCGATGAAGTACGGCAGCCGTTCGCCGAGCACCCGTGAGAAGTCGATCTGGGTGGCGGTGGCGCCACCGATGTGGGCGGTCATCCCCGTGCCTCGGGCGAGCTGCGGGATCACGTCGGAGCGCAGGTGTTTGACCAGCTGTTCGGTGCTCGCGCTCTGGGCCGAGGTGGTGGGGTACGCCGAGAACGTCGCCACCTCCCCGCTCGGGCTCACCCTCGTGGGCCCCACGAGCGCCACCCCCGGCGTCGCGCGGACCTCGTTGGCGAGCCGCTCCAGCGCCGCGGTGTCGCCCGCGTGGGAGAGCTTCGCGGCGATCAGCAGCGGGCCGCTGTAGCCCTTCCCGAAGCCTTTCGCCATCAGGTCGTAGGCGCGGCGGGTGGTGTGGCTGGTGGAGTCGCTGCCGGCGTCGGTGTTGCCCAGCCGCAGGGCCAGTACCGGTGTGGCCAGCGCCAGCATGAAGATGGTGGACGCGAGCAGGGCGGCCCACGGGCGGCGCTGGATGGTCGTGATCCAGCGCGTCCAGAAGCTGCTGCGGTCGTCGGCCGCCACGACACCGGCGGCCGTAGCGGTGGCCGTGTCCGGCTCCGTCCCCGCGGCCGCCGCGCGCCGCCGGGCGAGGAACCCAGGGCGTCCGATGCGGGGACCGAAGAAGGTCAGCAGCGCCGGCAGCAGCGTCAGCGAAGCGGCCAGCACCAGCAGCACCGCGACGGCCGCGGACACGGCCAGCCCGTTGAGCAGCCCGACGCCGAGCGCGAACATCCCCATCAGCGCGATCACGACCGTGGTGCCGGCGAAGATCACAGCCCGTCCGGCGGTGTTCATCGCCTCCTCGACGGCCGCCGCGACGCTGCCGCCGTTGCGCCGGTAGGCCTCGCGGAAGCGGGTGAGGATGAACAGCGAGTAGTCCACCCCCACGCCGAGGCCGATCATCAGCGCGAGCTCGCCGGCGAAGTCCGGCATCGACATCACCTGGCTGAGCAGCCCGATCAGCCCGAAGCCGGTGCCGAGCCCGAGCAGCGCCGTGGCGATCGGCAGGCCCATCGCCAGCAGCGAGCCGAAGCTGATCAGCAGCACCACGATGGCCGCGAAGATGCCGACGACGAACGTGTAGCCGATCGAACGGTTGATCGCCTGCTCGATCGCCTGCCCGTTGAGCTCGATCTGCAGCGTCGGAGAGGCTCCCCCGCGGGCGGTCGAGATCACGCGTTCCACGGCCGACACCGGCAGCACGTTCGCCCGCTCGTCGAAGTTGACGGTCGCGAAGCCGATCGTCCCGTCGCGGGAGATCGCGTGTGAGCCGCCGGCGTAGGGGCCGACCACCGAGTCCACGTGGGGCAGCCGTGCCACCTTCGCGAGGGTCGCTTCCACCCGTTCCCGGGTCGCGGGCGCGGTCAGCCCGCCGGCGGTCGAGTGGAAGACGATCTGGTCGGCGTCGCCGGCCTGGGCCGGGAAGCCGCTCGAGAGCAGGTCCGCCGCCCGCTGTGAGTCGGTTCCCGGGAGCGAGAAGCTGTTGCCGTAGTTGGTCCCCACCGCCCCGGACAGCCCGAGCGCGAAGACGAAGACGACCACCCAGCCGACGACCACGAGACGGCGGTGGGAACTGCACCAGCGGGCTAGGTTCAGCATGCCTGGGACTCCTGGCGACTGGGGGATCGGCTTGTGTTGCCGCGCAGGCGTGCCTACCGCACCCCGCGGCCGGGGGATCGCCGCGCGCGAGCACCCCTCACCCTAGCCACCCGCGGGCGGCTTACCCGGAGCCCGCCGCGTGGACCGCGGGCCTGCGTCCCGCCCACGGCAGCGCCCGCTCGAGCTCGTATGAGAGCGCGATCAGGAGGTCCTCGCGGAGCGTCTGGGCGGTCAGCATCACGCCGATCGGCATGCCGTCGGGCCCCTCGCCGAGGGGCAGGGAGATCGACGGCTGGCCGCTGATGTTGGTGAGCGGGGTGAAGGGGCTCGGCGCGAACACGGCCTCGATCCAGTCGGAGGCGGCGACACAGCCTTCGTCGTCCTGGTCGGGGGTCCCCGACGGGGGCGCTCCGGAGGGGGTCGTCGGGCACACGAACACGTCGTGGGCGTCGAGAAAGGCGCCCCAGCGCCGGGAGATCGAGTTGACGGTGGCGGCCGCCCCGTCGAGCTCGAGAGCGGTCAGCTCACGGCCGCGGCGAATGCAGGCCCAGGAGGCCGCTTCGACCGACTCCGCGTCCGCCTCGGCACCGCGGATGCGCCCGAAGACGGAGGCCAGCGCGGCGAGGTCCAGCGACCAGATCGTCTCCAGGCAGTCGCGCAGCCGCGGCTCCTCCACCGGCGGGCAGGCCTCCTCGACGTGGTGGCCCATCCGCTCCAGCACGCCCAGGACCCCCTCGACGGCGGCGCGGACGTGGGGCTCGACGGGAGCCCCGAAGGGGGAGCTGGTGCAGGCGGCCACCCTCAGCGGCGGGGGCGCGGAGCCGAGCGAGGACGTGAACGGCCGTGGCGGTGGGGCGATGTAGTACCGGTCCCCCGGGTCCGGCCCGCTGACGGCGTCGAGCAGCGCCGCCGCGTCGCGGACGGTGCGGGTCAGGGCGAACTCGTGGGCGAAGCCGCTCACCGCCTCCCCCACCGCGGGCCCGATCGGAACGCGCCCCCGGGAGGGCTTCAGGCCGACCAGGCCGCACCAGCCGGCGGGGATCCGGATCGAGCCGCCGCCGTCGTTGCCGTGACCCATCGGCAGCGCTCCGGCCGCCACCAGCGCCGCCGTGCCCCCGCTCGAGCCGCCGGGGCTGAGAGCCGGGTCCCACGGATTCAGGGTCGGGCCGTGGACCGCCGGGGCGGTGTCGACGTTGAAGGCGAACTCGGGTGTGGCGGTGCGAACCAGCGACACCAGGCCGGCGGCGCGGAAGCGGCCCGCCAGCGTGGCCTCGCGGCGGGCGACGTAGCCGTCGAGCAGGCGGCTCCCGAACCCGAGCCTGCGTCCCGCCTCGGGGAGCGTGTCCTTGACCGCGAACGGGACCCCGGCGAACGGTCCAGCGGCCGCGGGGGAGTCCTCGTAGGGGCCGCCGACGACCGCGTTCAGGCGCGGCTCCACCGCCGCCACCGCCCGTAGCGCCACGTCGCGGACCTCGTCCGGATGCACCTCCCCGGCCGCCATCAGGCGCGCCAGCTCGGTCGCGTCGGCTGCTGTGTAGTCCGCGAGATCCATTCCGTCGGCGGGGGCCCGGGCGGCCCGCCCGGGCAGACTAACGGGGCCCGTCGGGGGCGGCGAGCATCCCCGCCAGCTCGGCCG
>DATJOU010000162.1:0-3008 GCA_035506775.1 Solirubrobacteraceae bacterium
CACCCGTGCATACGGGCTGCCGCCGTGGACGACGCCCGACACGATGGTGCTGTGCGCCAGCTACTCCGGCGACACCGAGGAGACGCTGGCCTGCTACGAGTCGGCGGGGCTGCTGGGGGCCAAGCGCACGGTCGTGACCGCCGGCGGGCAGCTGGCCGAGATGGCCCGTGCCGACAACGTCCCGGTGATCCCCCTGCCCGGGGGCCTGCAGCCGCGGGCCTCCGTGGCCTACACGATCGTGGCCTCGCTCGAGGTGGCGGCGCTGTGCGGGGTGGGGCCGCGGCTGACCTCCGAGATCGACGTGGCCGCCTCCCACACCGAGCAGCTGGTGGCCGAGTGGGGGCCGGACGCGCCCGAGGACTCGCTCGCCAAGGAGCTGGCCCGCGGCCTGCACGGCACGATCCCGCTGATCATCGGGGCCGGCGTGACGACCCCGATCGCCTACCGCTGGAAGACGCAGGTCAACGAGAACGCCAAGCAGATGTGCTTCTGGAGCGAACTCCCCGAGATGGACCACAACGAGATCGTCGGCTGGGAGGGGGCTCCCGCGCAGGGGCGCTTCGCGGCCGTGTTCCTGGACGACTCCGACGCCCACCCGCGACTGAAGGAGCGGATGGGCCTCAGCGAGGACGTGATCGCCTCCAAGGCCGTCGCCAGCTACCGCCTGGAGACCCGCGGTCAGACCGGCATCGAGCGCGTCGTCTCGCTGGTGCTGCTCGGCGACCTCGTCTCGATCTACCTCGCCGCCCTGCGCGGCGTCGATCCCGGCCCGGTGCCGGTGCTCGACGAGCTCAAGGCGGCGCTCGCCGACCGCTAGGGCGGCGCCGCCCGGACCGTTGGTCCGCGCCCTCGCCGAGCCCCAGGAGCTGTGCTAGCGTCCGCTGCGGCCGAGGAGCGCTGCGACGGGCTCCGATCCGCCACGCTCGGCCCCCACTCTGAAGCAAGGGCGCTCACCTCACTGAACAGGAGGTGTTTCCGTGTCAGCAATGACCACCGCGGCCGCCCGCAGCGCCGACTTCAAGGTCGCCGATCTCTCGCTCGCCGACTTCGGCCGCAAGGAGATCACGCTCGCCGAGCACGAGATGCCCGGCCTGATGGCCCTGCGCCGCGAGTACGCCGGCGAGCAGCCGCTGAAGGGCGCCCGCATCACCGGCTCGCTGCACATGACCGTCCAGACGGCGGTCCTGATCGAGACCCTCACCAGCCTCGGAGCCGAGGTGCGCTGGTGCAGCTGCAACATCTTCTCCACCCAGGACCACGCCGCCGCCGCGGTGGCGGTCGGCCCCGACGGCAGCCCCGAGGACCCCCGCGGGGTGCCCGTGTACGCGTGGAAGGGCGAGACCCTCGAGGAGTACTGGTGGTGCACCGAACAGGCGTTGTGCTGGCCCGGTCCCGACGGTGAGCCGACGCTGGGCCCGAACATGATCCTCGACGACGGCGGCGACGCCACCCTGCTGGTGCACAAGGGCACCGAGTACGAGCGTGCGGGTGCCGTCCCCGACCCGGCCTCCAGCGACTCCGAGGAGTTCGCGATCGTGCTCGCCCTGCTGGGGCGCTCGCTGGCCGAGGACCCCCAGCGCTGGACGCGGATCGGCGAGGGCGTGATGGGGGTCACCGAGGAGACCACCACCGGCGTCCACCGCCTCTACCAGATGATGGACCGCGGCGAGCTCCTGTTCCCGGCCATCAACGTCAACGACTCGGTCACGAAGTCGAAGTTCGACAACCTCTACGGCTGCCGCCACTCGCTGGTGGACGGCATCAACCGCGCCACCGACGCGATGATCGGCGGCAAGGTGGCCGTCGTGTGCGGTTTCGGCGACGTCGGCAAGGGCTGCGTGGAGTCCCTGCGCGGCCAGGGTGCCCGCGTGCTGGTCACCGAGGTGGACCCGATCTGCGCGCTCCAGGCGACCATGCAGGGGCTGCAGGTTGTCCGCCTTGAGGAAGTGATCGAGACCGCCGACATCTTCATCACCGCCACCGGCAACCGCGACATCATCCGCGCCGCCGACATGCAGCGCATGAAGCACCAGGCGATCGTCGGCAACATCGGCCACTTCGACAACGAGATCGACGTCGCCGGACTCACCCGGCTGCCCGGCATCGAGCGCATCAACATCAAGCCGCAGGTGGACAAGTGGGTGTTCCCCGACGGCCACGCGATCATCCTGCTGTCGGAGGGCCGGCTGCTGAACCTCGGCAACGCCACCGGGCACCCGAGCTTCGTGATGAGCAACTCCTTCAGCAACCAGGTGATCGCCCAGGTCGAGCTGTTCACCAAGACCGACCGCTACCCGACGGGCGTGTACGTGCTCCCCAAGCACCTCGACGAGAAGGTCGCCCGCCTGCACCTGGACAGCGTCGGCGCCCAGCTCACGCGCCTCACCGAGGACCAGGCGGCCTACATCGACGTCCCCGTCGACGGTCCCTTCAAGCCCGACCACTACCGCTACTGATCCCGAGCCTCCCCGGCTGATGCGAGCGATGGTCCTGGCGGCGGGGCTCGGCACCCGCCTGCGTCCGCTGACCTACGAGATCACCAAGCCGATGGTGCCGGTGCTCGACCGACCGGTGATGGAGCACATCCTCGACCTGCTCGACCGTCACGGGTTCGACCAGGTGATCGCCAACCTGCACTACTTCCCGGAAACCATCAGGGAGTTCTTCGGCGACCGCCTCGCCTACCACCACGAGCCAGAGCTGCTGGGCACCGCCGGGGGGGTGCGGGCCTGCTCGGAGTTCTTCGGCGGGGAGGCCTTCCTCGTGATCAGCGGCGACGCGCTCACCGACATCGACCTCGGTGCCTTCGTCGCCCGCCACCGGGCCGCCGGGGGGATCGCCACGCTGGCCGTGAAGGAGGTCTCCGACACCCGCGAGTACGGGGTCGTGCTGCACGACCGCGAGGGCCGCATCACCGGCTTTCAGGAGAAGCCGGCCCCGGAGGAGGCCCTCTCGCGCCTGGGCAACTGCGGGATCTACATCTTCGAGCCGGAGATCTTCGACTACTT
>DATJOU010000163.1:0-12093 GCA_035506775.1 Solirubrobacteraceae bacterium
CGCCGCTTCGAACACGCAGGTGGCGTTCTCGGTCGGGAAGATCGAGGTGAAGCTGACCTTCTTGCCCTTGACTTCGTCCACGCCCTTGGCCGTCAGGACGGTCGACCAGGGGAGGTTGCTGGTCTTGATTTCGGTCGGGCCGAGCGGGGTCGTCGTTTTGCACAGGCCGCCGGGTTCGTTCCCGGTCGAGGTCTCGGATTCGATCGGCCCTTCGTCCTTCTTGCTGCTGTTCTTGGCCAGTTTGCCCCTCAGGATGTTGCTCGAGCATTCGAGGTTCCCGGAGCTGGTTTCGAAGATCAGGTTGGTGCTGTCGGCCACCACTTCCTGGCCGGCCGCGAGTTCCCCTTTGGCCGTCTTCAGCGTCAACAGGCTGGGCCCCTTGGCCCCGGCCACCCCACCGAGCAGCCCCACGATCACGAGTGCCGCCATTACGAGTCCTGCTCCACGGATGGTGCGTCCCATCTTCGAATCCGCCTCCTTCGACGGCCACGCCGCCGGTCGGTGTTTCATGAGATGCCCCCTATAAGAACGTGAGCGCGGTCGTCGTCACCGAGCTTCGCCCCGCGGCCGGCGCGAAGCTCACACGCAGCTTCAGCTTCAGCTTGTGCCTGTGCCGCAGCAGCTTCTTCTCCCGCGACGTGAGCGACACCCGCAGCTTGTAGGTCCCGGCCTTGGCGGCGTTCATGCTCACGCTCGTCAGCCCGGCGCCCGCCGCCCGCACCTTCCCCTTGGCCGGCGCCACCACCGAGATCGTGGCCGACGTCCCCTTCACCTTGCCCTTCACGTAGGCCTTCACCGACCGCGTCGCTTCGACTTCGGTGACGGGTTTCGGGGTGGTGGGCGGCACGCTCAGGTTGCCGCCCCCGGCCGCGGATTCGCTGGCGTGGAGGGAGGAGCCGATGCCCGGCCCCGGTGGCTGGCATTCCTGCATTTCCGCCGTGCACGAGGGAGCCGGAGCCGGCGCCGGGATGCCGCCGTCCACGCGCACGTCGTAGATGTCGTTGAGCCCGTCCTGGTCCTGGGGGACGAGGGCCGCGTGGGTTGTGATGTAGACGTTCTCGGCGTCGGCGCTGGCGCCCTGGAAGTAGCTCGGGAACGGGTCGGTGCCGCTGCTGAGCAGCCCCAGGCAGCCCGCCGGTTCGGGGCCCACGGGAGGCTGGCAGCCCTCGACGTCCGCCGGCGTCCATTCGTAGACGTTCAGCGACTTGTTCGGAGCCACGAAGGAGGTCCCTCCCACCGTGCTCACCAGCGGCTGGACGCTCTCGAAGAACACCCGCCCGTCGTCGGTCAGGCTGCGCGGGACGATGCCGTTCTGAACCTGGTTGAACGGGCCCAGCGGCGAGACGGCTTCGTTTTCGTTGGCGACCGGCTGTTCTCCGGTCGGGTTACACGAGGCACAGCTCAGCGTGCCCGACGCCAGCGAGTACTCGTACTGCTCCCATTCCTGCTTTCCCGTTTCCTGCTGGACGTTGTCGTAGGCGCCGATGCGGTGGCGGGTGGCGAGCAGCAGGTAGTCGCCGTTGGCCGAGACGCGCGCGTTGTAGTAGTGCATGCCCTTGTGGGCGGAGATCGCGTCCACTTCCACGAACGGGCTCTCGCCGAGGTTCCACCCTCCGGCTTCGGCTTCGCCGATGGTGGTGACGTAGCGCAGCTTGCCGTCGCTGTAGGCGTATACGTTCGCTTCCGCTTCGGTTTTCGCTTCGCCGCTGCGGGTCGTGCCCGTGGTGGCTTCGTCTTCGGCTGCGGTGTTGCCTTCGTCCGGGACGAGCTGGCCGGTGGATGCGAAGTACACGACCGAGCCTTCTTCGGCGATCCCCAGCACCCCCCGCACGTCGGCGCCGCGGGGGTCGGAGGTGTCCGCCGACAGGTCCGTCAGGGACCTGTCTTCGACGTCGTATTCGTACAGGTCGCAGCCCGTGCCGGCGCCGTTGTTTTCGTCTTTTTCGACGTTCTGACTGGTCAGCAGGCAGGTGCTCGCGCCGTCGCTGCCGGCGAGCCCGTAGTTGGCCACGAAGAACACCCGCCCGCCATTCGCCGAGGCCGCCTCGAACTTCGCCCCGGTGTCGCGTAGTTCCGCGTCCGGGGAGATCGAGACGGCGGTCGTGTGACCGTCTTCGCGCAGGTAGATCTGGGCGGCGTGGGCGTCCTTTTCTTCTCCGGGCCCCTTCCCGTCGGAGACGGCGGTGAAGTACGCGCGCCGGCCGTCGCTCGAGAGCTCGTGCAGGTCGGAGAAGAATTCACCCGCGTGGGCGTCGAGCACTTCGGTGGCCGGGGTCCCGTCGGGGAGCACCGAGGCCACCACCGGGCGGCAGCTTTCCTGGTCGGCTCGGCAGGCTGCCGGCGAGCCGACTTTCCATTCGTACAGCGAGGTCTCGGGGGCCGGTTCGCCGTGCGGTCCGACGGGCAGCTCATAGCCGCTGTTGTCGTCCTCGAACAGGACGGTGGAGCAGTCCTCGGAGAGCCCGTCCACGTGGTAGGTGGGTCCTTCGGGGGACTTGTCCGGGTTCACGGGCCGGACGTTGGACACGAGGGTGTATTCGTCCGGGCCCCTCCACATGTAGAGGTTGTCGATCTCTTCTTCGGGTTCCTCCAGCAGTTCGCCGTGGGGCCCCTTGGGCAGCTGCGGTTCGTCTTCTTCGGGGAAGGCGGGGGCCGCCAGCCGGGTGCGCGTGGCGCCACAGCCGAGGGACGGTGAGAAGGACTCGAATTCACCCGAGTTCTCACCGGCGCCGTGGAGGCCGCCCAGGCGGTTGCTCGGTTCCAGCGGGTCCGCGCTCCAGGAGGAGCCGGGCCCGGGGCTGGTGGAGACGGCGTGGCCGTAGAGACCTCCCGCTTCGCTGCCGGGGATCGCCCCCGTCAGCGAGTACACCACGGCACCGCCTTCTTCGGCGGCCTGGAAGGAGGCTTCGGCCACGAACCGGTCCGGGACGTTGACTTCCTGCTCGTTCTTCAGCGGCGGGGAGGCGAGCTCGTAGGCGCGGCAGGCGGGGAGCGCGTGGGTCGAGCCTTCGGCCACGCCCTGTTCGGCGCGCCGGGCGGCGTTGGGGCACGATTCCGCCCGCGCGGCCGCGACCTGCGACAGCGCCAGGACGGCCACCAGGACGCCCGCGGCGGGCCCGAGACGGCGCGGGGTCACCCTCCCGGCGCTCATCTCTTCACGCTCGTGGTCCTGCTGGTCGCCTGTTTACCGACTGTGAGGGTCGCGCGCAGGGCCAGCCTGCGGTGGCGCCCCAGCGCCTTCTTGCCGGCCTTCGTGAGGCTCAGCGTGAGCTGGCGCTGGCCCGCCCCCATGGCCCGCTTGAGGGTCTTCAGGCCGCTTCCCGCGATCGCCAGCGTCCCGGCCGCCGAGAGCTTCAGCGTGACGAGCACCTTGGCGCCCTTGACGCGCGTCTTGACGATCGTCAGCTTCGGCTGCGGGACACATCCGGCGACCGCGATGTGCGTGTCCTGGGTCACCCGCGCGCCGTTCTGGGCGACGATCGTGGTGGGTGCGTCCATCGGCTCTTCGCAGAGGTTGCCGTAGCCGGTCAGGAGCGAGTAGCGGCCGGCGGGGAGTTCGGTTTCGAAGGAGGTGATGGGGGCGTCCGGCACGGTTTCGAATTTCGATTCGGTGATCTCATGCAGGACGCCGTCGCGGGTTTCTTTTTTGATGAACGTGTGGCCGACGAGTTCGATGTGGACGTTTTCGCCCTGCAGCAGGAACACGAGGTCGGGGAACGCCTCGTTGCCGTGCGAGACGAGATACGCCGGCCCGGTGAGGGGGACGCCCAGGACCGGCGTGTTGGCGGTGGCGGTACCCACCACGGAGGCTTCCGGGCAGCCCGCGGGGTTGGCCGCGAACTGCTGTTCGGTGCAGGCTTTGTTGAGGGTTTCGTTCCTCGATGGCAGAGCTTCGGGGAGCTCCAGTTCGACCTTGTGGATGGCCGCTTCGCCCGGCTGCTGGGTGACCTTGACGTGGAAGTAGAGGCCGTCGAGTTTGGTGAAGGTCGAGCTGGTGGAAGCGGTGAAGCCCGGGTTGAAGCTCAGCCCGGCGCAGTCACTGGCCGTGAAGGGAACGCTGGGCTGGTACGCCCCGGGGCCTTCGGCGGAGCTCGCAGGCTGGCCCGTGAGCGAGGCCGACACGGACTGCGTTTCGCAGTTGGTCGGGTTGAACATGAATTCGGGCCGGTTGATGTCGACTTTCACCGCTTTCAGGCGCAGCGGGATCCCGTCGACACTCTGCGGGAGCGGGTCGCTCGTGACCGTGATCGCCCCGGTGCGGGGGTCGATCGTGATTGCGGAGCGCACCACCACGATGCCGAGGTTGAAGGGCCCGGCCTTGGCCGGCACTTCCACCTTCAACCCGAAAGGCCCGTTCTTGTAGGGGCCCGTCAGGTACACCCTGCCTTCCGAGTCCACGAACGGTTCGCTGCCCGCACCGGCGGCCGAGGTGGCGGTGCCGATCTGCGATTCGGACGGGCACGGTTCGGTGGTCGATTCGGCCGCGGCGCCTTCGCAGCGGGGGATCCCGGCGATCTTGCCGAGCAGTCCGGGAGGCGTGTGGACGGTGACCGACGAGAGCGTCTGTTCACCGTCCCGGCGGGTGAAGGTCACGTCGAAGTTCGTGTAGTGGCCGGCGGTCGAGGATTCGGTGCCGGCGCTGAAGCCGGGTTCGAACTGGCGGCTCGCCGGACAGCCGGTGATCCCGAACGGCCCTTCGGCCGCGAACGGGGAGGGCGTGGGGGTCCCGCCGACCGCTTCTCCACCCGGGGTGGTCGCGCCCACGCTCCACGGCGTCAAGGTGGCCGAGGCGAGCAGGCCGGTGGTGCACACCTGCGAGCTCACCAGCGCTGCGCGGGGACCGATCTTCAGCTTCAGCGTCAGCTTTTCGAACGGCAGCTGGGGGTTGTTCATGAAGGTCGTCGTGACCCGCCCGTCGCTCTGGTCCACCGACGCCGCGCCGGGGAGCTTCACGCGCACGCCCGAGCCTTCGACTTCGATGTACAGCTTCACCAGCTGGCCGTCTTCCACCTGGCTCCCGTCACACGGGGAGCACGCCGGCTCGCCCAGGTAGACGCGCCCTTGCAGCGGCGTTTCGAGCAGTTGCGAGACGATCGTCACCTTGCCCACCTGCGAAGCCAGCGGACACTGCCCGGGGGCCGTGGAGGACAGGCCGATCTGTTCGGGGGTGCAGGCCACCAGCCCGTTGGCCGAGGACGGTGAGAGGGTCACCCCTTCGGGCAGCGCGACCGTCGCGTCGCGCAGCTGGGCGCTGGCCGTTTCGGTGGGCGTTTCGTGCTGTTTGAGCTGCAGCTGGAAGGTGTATCCCGACGGCGATTCGGGGGGCGTGGTCTCGGTCGGCCCCTGGGCTTCCTGCGCTTCGGCTTCGGCTTCGGTGGCGGCCGGCGGGCGTGGCAGGAACGAGATCGCCGGTTCGAACTTCAGCGCTTCACAGCCGGTCACCCGCGGCGAGGTGTAGCGGGCTTCCTTCCAGTTCGGGTCCGGGAGCCGGGGCTGCCCCTCGGAGTCCGAGGAGCCCGGCTGCTCCCAGCTGTCCACCAACGCGCTCGTGACCGGGGCGAGGTTCGCGTCGGCGGCGCCCGGTTCGAGCGCCTGCGCCTCGACCGCGCAGTCGGCCGGGTTGGTCAGGAACGGCGCTTCGGGCCCGGCCGCTTCGGCTCCTCGTTCGATCAGGTTCTTGAAGCGTTCGGGGGTGTGGGAGGGGTTGGCCGGCTCCCCCCATAGCGTCAGCTGGACGCCCCACACGTCGTAGGCCTCGTTGACGTCCGACGAGTCCACGCTGACGCGGTATTCGCCCCCGTTCGCGTCTTCGTGGACGACGTGTGCGTCGAGACGGATGGGGACGTTCGAGTAGATGAAGCCGAACTCGGCCGGGACGCCCGCCGGCGGCTGCAGGTCGTAGAGCGCGACCGTTTCGGGCTGGCTGGTGAATTCGTTGAGGAACACGCTCACCTCGCCCACCTGGGTCGACGACGGGCAGGCGCCGTGGGGGACCGGGCCACCGGGAACCCCCTCTGTGAACTCCGACTGGGGGCAGCGTTCGGGATGTCCTTCGCCGTTGAGGGTGGCCAGCGGGTTGCCGTAGAAGCCGGCGGGGAGCTTCACGTCGACGTCCTTGACGCGGCTGATCAGCGACGGTTCGGTGAAGCCGTCGGGGGCGGTGCGGGAAGAGGTGTTGAAGAACACGCTCGTGGTGGCGGCATACGGATGACCCCCCGCCTGGGTGTAGGTTTCGCCCGCCTCGCCGGTCGTGGCGGCGTTGAACACCTGCACCCCGAAGGGCGACGCTTCGGAGGACACGGGCGCCGTTTCGGCGGCTTCCCCCGCCGGCGCCGGTTCGCCGGATTCGCCGTGCGTGATTTCGCCGCCTTCGATCACGGCCTTGTTTTCGATGCTCGAGGTGCCCTGCAGGGCTTCGGTGTCGACGTTCGCTTCGACCGGGAGCGTCGGGATCGGGGCATCCGCGTATGCGACCGGTCCGGGGGTCGGTGCGCGGAAGTTGACGAGCGTGCATTCGACTTCGGTCAACCCCGAGCCTTCGGGGAGTTTCTGTTCCCGGTCGCGCTTTTCTTCTTCCTTCTGGCGCTGTTCGAGTTCCTTTTCGGAGAGGCCGTGGGTCGGTACCCGGCAGCTCCACCCTTCCCCGCCGCGTTCCGGGCTGTGGAGTTCGACGCGGGGCATTTCAACCGTCGTCAGTCCCGGGGGGAGCTTCTCGACGATGGTGACCGGATGCGCGGGCGGTGAGAGGATCGCGGTGTCGCCGCGATTGTCCGGGACGAGCTGGTAGTCGACCGTGTCGTGGTAGCCGGGCGTGGTGAGTTCCGCTTCGCCTTCGGGTTCTTCGGGTTCGAGGTCGCCGCCGGACTTTTCCTGTTCCTTTTCGAACTTGGTTTCTTCGTGGGAGGTGATTTCCCCGGAGATCCCCAGCGGTTCTTCGCCGATGTAGCGCCCCCCGAGGGCCCCGGTGAATTCGATCGTGTAGGTCCCCGTTTCGGTGGCCGGGTCGTAGCCGCCCCCGACGACCACGTTTCCCGGGCCGATGGCGGTCTTCGGTTCCCCGGACTTCAGTTTTTCGAGCGCGTCCTGGACTTCCTTGGCCGTCGCGTCGAACGGGAGGTACTTGGTTTCCCCGTCTTCGCCGGTGCGTTCGTTTTCGAATTCGAGCAGGAATTTGCCGTCGTTGGCGTGGAACCGGAGCGTCATCACCTGGTTGACACCCGGCTTCGGCACGACGTTCGTGGGCGCATGGACGGAGGTCAGTTCCCAGGGCGAGGTTTCGCCCCCGGCGGCATCCGCGAGCGCAGGCCAGGCCGCGAGCGCAGCCACGACGAGCGACACCGCCGCGGCCAGCAGCACCCGCGCCGGGACGCCGCCGGTGCGTCGCCGGGCCCTGCGGCCCGCTCGCTCCGAGCCCCGACCTCCGTCGCTCAGAGCCCCTGCCCCCGAATTGCGTGTCGTCGCGCTGCCCATCTTCCCCGTTGTCGCTCGTTCGGTGAGAGAAAGAGACCGGCCCGGACTGGTGATCCGAGCCGGTCTCCTCGTTGTTCGTTTCGCTTCTTCTGCTTCTACTGTCTGCTAGCGGCGACTACAGTTCTGATTCGACCGTTTCGCCGCCGGAGGTCACGGTCCATTCACCCGTCAGGGTGCCTTCTTTCGGGCAGGCCGCGTTGTTGGCCTTCTTGTTGCCCTTGAACTTCTGTTTGGTGGTGTGGATGACCACCGGGCCACCGATCGTGAAGGTGCTCTTGACCTTCGACGCTTCGAAGGTGCATTTGATGCCACCGGAGAACGACGACACGAAGGTGATCTTCTTGCCCTTCGCTTCGTTCACACCCTTGCTCGTGAAGATGTCTTCCCAGGGAAGGTGTTCGACGGCGATCGAGGTGGCGCCGAGCGGGGTCGTGGTTTTGCACTTTCCTTCAGGTTCGTTGCCCGTCGATTCCTCGGCGGTGATCTGGCCTTTGTCCTTCTTGGTGCCGTTGGTTCCGGCAGGCCCCGAGATCACGTTTTTCGTGCATTCGAGGTTTCCGACGCTTGTTTCGAAGACCAGGTTCGTGCTCGTGGCCTTGATTTCCTGACCGGTTTCGACGGCGCCTTTGGCCGTCTTCAGCGTCAGACCGGCCGCTTTCCCGAAGGCCATCGACGAGACGACCAGACACAGGACGCCGATCACGACCCCCGATAGGACGAACTTACGCTTCATTATGAAGTCGCTCCTTTTCCCTCGTTACGTTGGACAATCTGGACTGCCGGGGGGTGGTCAATCGAACGTGAGGAGTCCGTCGTCGCACGGGCCGGTGTGAGCACGTGCGTGCGACGCGATGGCAACACACCATCCCTCGCGTTTTCCCCGTCTTCCGTAGGCACTGAGGCCCTCCTTGGTGTCACCCTCACCACCCGGCCCGATGGGCAGTGCGGTCAGGTGCGACAGCAGTCCAGATACCCTCGGCGCGCGCCGTTCAAACCTGGGCTCCCGGCGGGTGTCGTTCGCGGGAGTGGAGCGGCCGCCGCGAAGTGAGACGCGTCAGCCGCCGCAGAAGGAGGGAGCGGGCGCGAGCCGGTCGCGGCCGGCGGTTTCACCTGTGAGCGCCAGCCACAGGCGGTAGCTGGGGTGCACGCGGGCCAGGTCGGCGCTCACCAGGCCGACCGGGTAGGCCGGGTCGTCACGGAAGGTGTACTGGAACACGGCCCCGACGCGGGAATCGGAGAACCACCCCTGCAGGTCGGCGGCCAGTGCGCGGCAGGCTTCGAGTTCCCGGACCGGCGAGCCGGTGAGCGGCGCACCGGGGTGAGGCGCCCCGGCTCCGGTCTCGGTTATCCACAGCGGCGGGTCGGCCGCACAGCCTCCCCGGCGCGCGAGCGCCCGTTCGAGGGCCGCTACCGGTTCGCCCCCGCCGCCGCCGGGACCGTACGGGGAATACGCGTGCAGCGACCACACCGGGCCCAGGCACAGGACGTCGGCCGGGAGCGCCGCCACGAAGCTCGCGACGCTGGTGGAGTGGGCCGAGTCGGGAGCCTGCCCGTTCAGTTCCCCGAGCACGACCGAGTCCTGAGGGGCGTATCGCCGCAGCACGCTCGCCAGCGCCCGCGCCAGCTGCGCGTACACGGCCGCCGACAGGGGCGCGGAGGAAGGCCTGCAGAGGGCGCGCTGGGGCGTGAGGAAGAGCCCGTCGTTGGGCTCGTTCCAGGGACTCCACCAGCGCACCTCGGCCCCCTCCGAACGGGCCAGCGACAGCACCCCGGCGATCAGCTGCCGGTAGGCCCCGATCGCCGACGGGGTGACGGCCCGGGCCCCGGCGGGGGCTCCCTGGAGCTCACACCCGGATGGCGCGGACGCCGCCCACCGGGGCGCCCCGACCACGTCGATCAGCACTTCCGGACCCGCCTGCCCGGCCGCCCGCCGGGCGCGCTGTCGGGAGGCGATCGCCGCCAGCTCGCCGGCGAGCCCGGGATAGGGGCCGCACGGTCCGACGGTGCGGGCGCAGCCGCTCACGGGCCCGGCGAGGTCCGCCGCCCGGCCGGCCTGGGGCTGCAGCGCCTGCCAGTCGAGGAACAGGCGCAGGTAGGCGGGGTGCAGCGCGGTCAGCTCGCGACGGGCCAGCTGGAAGGGGGCGGCCGCGGAGGCCCACGGCAGCGTGGCGGGCGCGGCCGGGTCGAGCAGCAGCTGGGCGTTGTCCTCGGTGAGCCCGAACGCCGGGTCCGCGGGTGGGGTCGGCGCGGTTCCCCCGGCCGGCGGGGGGACGGTCGTCGTGGCGGGGCGCGAGCCGCCGCCCCCGCAGGCACAGCAGCACAGGCACACGGCCGCGGTCAGCGCGGCGGGGCCTGCGAGGCGCCCTAGATGGCGGAGACCTGCTCCTCCTCGGCGACCCGGAAGGAGGATCCACAGCCGCAGGCGGCTACGACGTTCGGGTTCTCGACCTTGAAGCCCGCTCCCTGGAGGCTTTCCTCGTAGTCGATCACCGAGCCGCGCACGTACTGCAGGCTGTCGCCGTCCACGAGCAGCTTCAGACCGTGGCTCTCGAACACCGCGTCGTTCTCGCGCTGCTCGTCGAACGCGAGCTGGTACTGGAAGCCCGAGCACCCGCCTCCGCGCACACCGACGCGGAGCCCGGCGAGGGTCACGTCGGCCTGCTGGGCCTCGAGGAACTCGCGGACCTTTTCGGCGCCCTTGTCTGTGATCGTGATCATCGGCTTGGTGCTGGCTGGTTCGCCAAGACTTCGAAAAGTATAGCTATGGCCCCCGCAGCTCCGGGGCGGCGGCCCGGGGCCGCCGGCGGGCCGCCCGGGGAGGGGCTACCCTGGGTCACGTATGCCGAGCCCAGAGGAGATCTCACAGCGGATCGAGGCGGCCATCCCCGGCTCCAGGGCCGAGGTCGAGGACCTCACCGGGGGCGGAGACCACTTCCGCGCCACCGTCACGGCCGAGGCCTTCGCGGGCCTCAGCCGGATCGAGCAGCACCGGCTCGTCTACGGGGTCTTCGGCGAGGAGATCGGCGGCCCGATCCACGCGCTGACGCTGAAGACCCTCACACCGAGCACGATTACGGCCCCCTAGAGCCAGGAGACAGCCATGTCCAGCCCCCAGTTCGACCCCGTCCCGATGGTCCCCTCGTCCGGCGCCGTCGACACCCCCGAGCCCGCCGGGCCGGAGGGCAACCCGATCCGCGAGGCGATCGCGGAGGCGATCGCCCAGCACCGCGTGATCCTGTTCATGAAGGGCACCCCGGAGGCCCCGGCGTGTGGGTTCTCGGCCCGTACGGTCGCGATCCTGCAGTCCTTGGAGACCCCCTTCGCGGCCGTCGACATCCTCCCGGACCCGCGCATCCGCCAGGAGCTCTCGGCGCTCTCCAGCTGGCCCACGATCCCGCAGCTGTTCGTGGACGGCGAGCTGGTCGGCGGGTGTGACATCGTCATCGAGATGTACGAGTCGGGAGAGCTCGAGGAGGCCCTCCGCTAGCTCCCCACCGCCGCGGCCGGCGCCACCCCGTGGGCCCGGCGCGGCTTCGCAGAGCCACTCGCGCCGGTCGGCCCGGGCCGCGCTCGCCGGTGCGGTAGGTTGCTCGCTCCATGCGTCCGGTCGCGATCGTCAGCGACAGCACCCACTACCTGCCGCGAGCGCTCGCCGACGAGCAGGGAATCCACCAGGTCAGCCTGTACGTGGGCTGGCAGGGAGAGCCCGTGCGGGAGCTCGACATGCAGGGCTTCGACGCCTTCTACGAGCGGCTGCGGACCGACCCCGAACTGCCCACCACCTCCCAGCCTTCGATCGGCGACTTCCTGGCCGTGTGGGAGCCGCTGATCGAGGCCGGGCGGGACGTCGTCTCGATCCACCTCGCCGGCGGCATCTCCGGGACGTGCGAGGCCGCCCGCCAGGCCCACGGGCTGCTCGCCGAGCGCGGCCTCGGCGAGCGCGTGGAGGTGATCGACGGCGAAACCGCCTGCGGCGGCACCGGTCTGCTCGTGCTCGCCGCCTGCGCCGCCGCGCGCGCCGGCGGCGACCGCGACGCGGTGCTCGCTCGCGTGCGCGACACGCGCAGGGCGCTGCGCATCTGGTTCTGCCTGGACACGCTCGAGTACCTGCGCCGCGGCGGGCGCATCGGCAAGGCCCAGGCGTGGCTCGGCGGCACCCTGCGGATCAAGCCGATCCTCTCGCTCGAGTACGAGATCGTGCCCGTCGAGCGCGTGCGCACCGCCGGGCGCGCCTTCGAGCGGATGGTCAAGTACGCGCACGAGCTCAACGACAGCGGCGCCGACGGCTGGGTGGTGCAGCACATCCAGGCTCCCGAGCAGGCCCAGCGCCTGATCGACCGCTGCCGCCAGATCTTCGACTCCGAGCCCGTCTTCACCTCCGAAGTAGGGCCCGTGATCGGCACCTACACCGGCCCCGGGCTGATCGGCGTCGGCGCCGTGCCGCGCCGGTTTCTGGGCTGAGGCGATCGGACGTACCCGCCCAACAGCGGCGCCCCTCGTGGGCGGCGCCGCTGTCAGCCGAGGTGCCCTAACGCAGGCTCACGATCACGCTTCCACCTTCAGTTTGGATTCGTGCCCCTTGAGTTCGAGGGACCCTTCGACGTAGGTTTCTTGGGCGACTTC
>DATJOU010000164.1:0-7916 GCA_035506775.1 Solirubrobacteraceae bacterium
AGGCGTCGAGGATCTCCCGGTCGCTGACGGTCCTGATCCAGCCGCGCGAATCGGTCGCGGCCGCCATCGCATCCTCCCAGCGCACGGGGTTGCCGATCCTGATCGCGCTGGCGACCGTTTCCGGGTGCTCGATCACGCGGCCCTCGACGATCGGGGCGGCACCCTCCGCCTGCAGGCCCAGGAGTCGCGGTGCGGCGCCCATCTCGGTGAAGCCGCGCCAGTAGGAGGTGATGTTGCCGGCGTTGCCGACCGGTATGCAGAGGGCGTCCAGCTCCCCGTCGAGCGCCTCGAGGATCTCGAAGGCAGCCGTCTTCTGCCCTTCGATGCGGTAATCGTTGATCGAGTTGACGAGCACGATCGGCTGCGTGTCGGTCAGCTCACGGACCAGCTCCAGGGCCCGGTCGAAGTTGCCCGCCAGCGAGATCACGCGGGCCCCGTGCATCAGCGTCTGGGCCATCTTGCCCTGCGCGATCTTGCCCTCGGGGACGATCACCGCACAGGTGATCCCGGCCCTTGCGGCATAGGCGGCCGCGCTCGCGGCTGTGTTCCCGGTGGAGGCGCACATGACCGCCTTGGCGCCTTCCCGCACCGCCGCCGAGACCGCGCAGGTCATCCCGCGGTCCTTGAACGAGCCGGTGGGGTTGGCGCCCTCGAGCTTCAGGCGCACCTTGGCGCCCAGCATCTCCGAGAGCACCGGTGCGCGCAGCAGCGGCGTGGAGCCCTCCTGCAGGCTCACGAGCGGGTCACCGGGCTCGAACGGGAGCCGCTCGCGAAAGCGTTCGATCAGCGGCACGTGGGTGCCGACGTGGGGAAGTCCCTCTACGGTCGGCAGGTGGCTCACAGAAACTCCTCTTCGATGACGCGGATTGGGCGCGGGGGCGAGCGCACGAAGTCGAACTCGGCGACCTCGGCGACGGCGGTGCGCATGCGCGACTCGAGCACCTGGTGGGTGACCATCACGAGTCGCGCGCGCTCGCCCATGCCGTGCTGGACGACCGACTTTATCGACACATCGTGCTCGCCCAGCACCTTCGTCACGGAGGCGAGCACCCCCGGGCGGTCGGCGACGTCGAGATGCAGGTAGAAGGCGCTCTGGACGTCCTCGATCAGCTCGAGCGGCAGCGGCGGTGCCGGCGGCCGGGCGCCCCCGGTCATCACGCTGACGACGTCCCCGAGCACGGCGCTGGCCGTCTGCCGGCCCCCCGCGCCGGGTCCCGACAGGGTCAGCTCCGTGATCGCCTCGGACTCGACCGTGACCGCGTTGAAGGAGCCCGAGATCGTGGCCAGCGGGTGGCCGCCGTAGAGGAAGGTCGGGTGCACGCGCACCGACAGCCCGCCCTGGCGGCGCTCGGCGGTGCCGATCAGCTTCAGCCCCAGGCCCAGCTCGCGGGCGTACTCGAGGTCGTCGGCGTGGAGGTGCTCGATGCCCTCGTAGCGCACGTCCTCGAGGTGCACCGGCGTCCCGAACGCGAGGCGGGCCAGGATCGCCATCTTGGCGGCGGCGTCGCGGCCGCTCACGTCGTCGCTCGGGTCGGCCTCGGCGTAGCCGAGACGCTGGGCCTCGGCGAGCGCCTGCTCGTAGGTCGACCCGCGGGCCATCAGCGTGAGGATGAAGTTGGTGGTGCCGTTGACGATCCCGTGGATCCGCTCGATCGGCGTCGCCGAGAGCGATTCCTCGAGCACCCTCACGACGGGCACGGCGCCCGCGACCGCGGCCTCGAAGCGCAGCCTCACCTCGTGGGCCCGGGCGGTCTCGAACAGTTCCTCGCCGTAGTGGGACAGGAGCTGCTTGTTGGCGGTCACGACGTCCTTGCCGGCACGCAGCGCATGCAGCAGGTACTCGCGGGCCGGGTCGAGTCCGCCCATCACCTCGACGAGCAGATCCGACCCGCCCAGCACGTCCTCGAACTGCCCCTGGCTGCGCGTCAGCACGCCGCTGATCACGGGCCTGCGCCCGTTGAAGCGCTCGATCTCGTCGGCACGCTCCTGGAGCAGCTCGTCGAAGGCCGCGCCGACGGTCCCGTGACCGAGCAGCCCGATGCGGTAGGGCTCAGCGGACATCGCGGCCGAGGAGGTCCTCGAAGCTCTCCCGCCGCACGACCACGCGCGCGTCCCCGTCGCGGCAGAACAGGACCGGCGGACGGGGCACGCCGTTGTAGTTGTTGGCCATCGCGAAGCCGTAGGCGCCGGTCGCCGGGGTCACCACGACGTCGCCGGGGCGGGGGTCGTCGAGGGTCGCCTCGCGCACGATCACGTCGCCCGACTCGCAGTGCTTGCCGGCCAGAACGCAGGCCGTGGAGCCCCCGGGACGGTCGGCCACGTGGGCTTCGTAAAGCGCCCCGTAGAGCATCGGGCGCAGGTTGTCGGACATGCCTCCGTCCACCGCCACCCAGCGCGAGACGTTCTGCTTGACGCTCTCGACCGTGTAGAGCGTGACGGCGGAGTTGGCGCACAGGGCCCGCCCCGGCTCGATCAGCAGCGGGGCGTCCCCCCCGCGCTCGGCGCGGGCCGCCGCCACGACCGTCTCGACGTACTCCTCGATCGTCGGTGGAGGCTGCTGGTCCTCGGTGTAGCGCACCCCGAGGCCCCCGCCCAGATCCCACACCGGCTGCTCACCGAGGCTCGCCAGAGCGGCCGCGGCACGGGCGAAGGGCGTCAGCTCGAGCAGCTGCGAGCCGATGTGGGCGTGGACGCCGAGCAGCCTCAGCCCCGCCACGGAGGCGGCCTGCTCGAGCGCCCGCGGGGCCTGGTCCATCGAGAAGCCGAACTTGGAGTTGGCCTGGCCGGTGGAGATCTTGTCGTGGGTGTCGCCGGCCACGTCGGGGGTGACCCGCACCAGCACCGGCTGCTCGCCCGGAGCCCCCTCGCGGGTCGGGTCCTCCAGGGCGCCCGCGGAGATCAGCTCGCGTAGCCGCTCCAGCTCATCGAAGTTGTCGATCACGATCGCTCCCACGCGGTGGCGCAGGGCGGTTCGCAGCTCCTGCACGGACTTGGCGTTGCCGTGCAGCAGCAGCCGCTCGGCCGGGAAGCCGGCGCTGAGGGCCAGGTGCAGCTCCCCCCCGGTGGCGACGTCGCACCACAGGCCCTCCTCCCGGAACAGTCCGAGCACCGCGGTGCAGGGAAAGGCCTTGGAGGCGAACACGACCTCGAGCTGGTCGTTGCCGGCCTCGCGGCCGGCCGCCAGGAAGGACCGCGCGCGTGCCCGCAGGTCCTCCTCGGCGACGACGTAGGCGGGCGTCCCGAACTCGCGGGCGATCTCGATCAGGTCGCACCCACCCACCTCCAGGCGGCCGCGCTCGTTGAGGCGGCTGCCGCGCGGAAAGACCCCGGAAACTGTGGTGGTGCTGGCCATCGAGGGCTGATTATCGCTTTAGCTGGGCGGTAAGCACGTCTGCCAGAATGAGCGCGATGGCAAGCTCACGTTCGAACTTCGGTCGCGACACCGGACTTCAGGCCCGGATGCTGCTGACGCTGTTCCTGCTCGGGCTCGTGTACGTCGTGTTCATCGGCGTGCTTGTCGCGGCCGGCGCGGGCGCGGCTGTGATCGTGGTGGTGGCGGTCGCGCTGCTGGCCCTGCAGCTGTTCGCCTCCGACAAGATCGCGATGGCCACCCTCGGGGTCAAGGAGGTCACGCCCGAAGAGGAGCCGGAGCTGCACGGGATCGTCGAACGGCTGTGCCTGCAGGCCGACCTGCCCAAGCCGCGGGTGTGCGTGATGGAGACCTCGATGCCCAACGCCTTCGCGATGGGACGCTCGCGCAAGAACACGACCGTGTGTGCCACGCGGGGGATCCTCGACCAGCTCAACACGGCGGAGATGGAAGGGGTGATGGGTCACGAGCTCACGCACGTGATCAACCGTGACGTGATGGTGATGACGCTGGCGAGCTTCTTCGCCACGCTGGCCGCCACGATCGCCCAGTTCGCCTTCTTCTTCGGCGGTGGCGGCGGCTACGGGCGCGGAAGCCAGGAAGAGGAGCAGGACATCATGATCGTGGTGCTGGTCTCGGTGGCCGTGTACGCGGTCTCCTTCCTGTTGCTGCGGGCCCTCTCCCGCTACCGCGAGTTCGCCGCCGACCGTGGGTCGGCGATCCTCACCGGGCGCCCCAGCGCGCTCGCCTCGGCCCTGATCAAGATCAGCGGCACGATCGAGCAGGTCCCCAGCGAAGACCTCCGCCGGGCCGAAGGGATGAGCGCCTTCTTCATCATCCCCGCGCGCAAGAAGCGCTCGCTGATGAACCTGTTCGCAGACCACCCGCCGCTCGAGCAGCGCCTGGCGGCGCTGGAACGGCTGGAGTCCCAGCTGCAGGGCGCCGCCTAGACCGGTGGGCCTGCGGGACATCCTCACCGGCCGCCACCAGGTCAAGGGGCCGGCCCCCGACCGGCTGTTCGCGATCTCCACCGCCTACATCACGCTGGAGACCGAGCACCAGATCGTGCCGGCGGGCAAGGCCGCGATCGTCTTCCAGGCGCTCGCCACGAGCGAGTTCGAAACGACGATCAAGGAAATGGAAGAAGTCGTCCAGGCCACCGGTGGGGAGAGCGCAACCACCGTGTCCACCCAAGAGGACAGTTACGGCTACCGCTGGATGCTGCTCCACAACCCGCCCGGGTCGCCGAGCGTCGAAGACCTCGCCGTGGGCATCAACGCCGTGTCGGGGTCGATCGAGACGGCGGGCTACGGCGAGCGGCTGCTTTGCGCGGTGTTCGCCTTCGAAGACAACTCGGGCACGGGCGGACGGCCGAAGGGGGCGCCCGTTTACTTCATCTACAACTACAAGCGGGGGTACTGGTACCCGTTCGTGCCGGCCGGGTCCGGGTCCGAGCAGCGCTCCACCGAGCGGGAGCTGCAGCTGAAGGCCCAGATGGGCAACGAACTCCCGATCGAGCCCGAACTCGAGCGCTGGTTCCCCCTCTGGGGGATCCCGATCTAACTACGCGGGCGCGAGGCTCATCGCCCGCATCGAGTTCTACTTCGATCACGAGCAGGCGATCCGCGTCGGGAGACTATTCCGGGATCAGGCCCTCGCCGGTGAAGTCGCTGGTGGCCTCGGCGAAGGTGACGTCGGCGGGGGGCAGGATCTCGTCGGAGGACTCGATGTCGTCCTCCGCCACCCGCTCGCCCTTGTCGCGGACGAATTGGAGCAGCTCCGCGTAGGCGTCGTGAAAGCCGTCCTCGGCGCCCGACTCGAGGATCGCCCGGACCCCCTTCTCGAGCTGTTCGAATCGTTCGCGCTCGCTGTCGTCGAGGCGGTACTGGTCCTCGCCCGAGATGCGGATGATCATGACTCGCCCTGGCCGGCGGCCTGGTCGCCGCCACCGGAGGCGATCTGGGGAGTCGGCTGGGCCCCTCCCGAACCGAGTTCGGCCTTGAGCTTCGCCAGGTCCTCGTCGACGGCGGGCTGGCTCGAGAGCTGCTTGAGCTGACGGTCGATGTCGTCTTCCCCGGAGCCGAGCTGGGTGACGTCGTCGAAGGTGCCGGCCGCTTCGAGCTCGGACACGGCGTCGGCGCGGGCGCGCATGTTTTCGGTCTTGTCCACGGCCCGCTGCATGGCCAAGCCGACGTCGGCCATCTGCTCCCCCACGCCGGTGGCCGCCTCGGAGATGCGGACCTGGGCCTCGGCGGCGGAGTACTGCGCCTTGATGACCTCCTTCTTGGTGCGGAAGGCTTCGATCTTGGCGCGCAGTTTCTTCTCGGAGTCGGTCAGCTTTTCCTGCTGCTGCTCGAGTTCGGTGACCTGGGTGTCGAGGCCCTGGAGCTCGGTCTGGGCGACGTTCTTGCGTTCCAGGGCCGCCCGGGCGAGGTCTTCGTCGCCGCCCGCCATCGCCTGGCGGGCCTGGGTGTCGAGCTTCACCACGCTCTGCTGGAGCGAGCTCTCCTGCATCTGCAGGCGCTTCTTGGCGGTCACCACGTCGGCGATCCCCTTCTTGACGTTCTGCAGCTGTTCGACCTGCTTCTGGTAGCTGTAGTCCAGCGTCTCGGATGGGTCTTCGGCGCGGTCCAGCAGCTTCGAGACCTTGGCCTTGATCACAGTTGACATGCGCCCGGTCAGCCCGGCCATCTGATCCTCCTATCGGGTGTCAAGAAGGGCGGCCGGTCTCGCTGCCGGCCAGCTCCGGGGAAAGCGTAGCCGACGCGGGCGCCCCGGCAGGCGTGTACGGACGCTGCCGGGCGGCGCGCCGCGAGCGGCTCCCGCCGGAGCCCGTTCCTAGAGCCCCAGCGGGTGGCGGACGACGTAGCTCGCGTTGGTGTGGCGCAGGTTGCGCCAGCGGGGGCCCTGGCGGTTGGTGGGGTCTTCCGCCGGGCTGGTGTCCAGCCGCAGCCCCGCCACCGTCATGTAGGCGTGTTCGGGGTTGGAGAAGATCGTCACCCACCGTCCCTGGCCGGCCGAGCCCCAGCTCATGAATTCCGAGGAGTCATCGGGCTGGGTCAGCAGGCTCCCGCCGTGGAGCGCGAACGACACCGTCCCCGAGCAGTCGTAGCCGGGCGAGACGAAGGACCCGTGACCGCCGCCGTAGATGTAGGGCAGGCCCACGATCTGGTTGGCGGCCCAGATGATGTCCTGGACGACCGCCGGTGCGGACTCGGGGGCCGCCGCCAGGCCTTCGACGTAGCGGGCTTTGTTGCCCGGCACGAGCAGCTCCGGCTTGGTGGGCGTCAGCGTCCCGGCGGCGCTGCCGCCGGTGCCCGCGATTTCCGCCGTCTCCGTGCTCGGTGCCACGTACGGGACCACTTCGCCGGTGACGTTGCGTTCGTACACGGGGCCGTGGTAGGCGATGTTCGTGGAGTTGGAGGTGATCGGGGCCGCCCCGGGCGGCACGATCGGTTTCGCCGGCGCTTTGGTCGTGTGCTTTGCGGTTGGAGTGCCGGCGGCGACTCCACCCGGGTTGGACCCCCACGCATCCTGTGCGCCCAAAGTCAGGAGCGCCATACCAACAAACAACGCTCCGCTTGTGCGAAACAGCAAGACAACACCTCTTTCGTCGGCCTCCGGGGTTAGCTGACGGGCTGGCGCTGAAAGAGCCTGCGCCCCCCACGGCCTAACCGTGAGGTTCGCCCCAACAACCTGGGTCCCCCGGTCCGTGACACCTGGACACGGACTCGGCGTATGGCGCGGCAGGCTAGCAAACTGCAATGACGCTTGCAGGAGGTGCGGTTGCAGGCGGTCCGATCGGGCACGGCGTTCGCGCCCGTCCATGGCGCTAGGGTCCGCTCCGGTGTCCTCGCTGCCCCGCAAACGGCCCGGTGCCCTGCGGCTTGCCTCGGTGCTGGCGTTGGGGGCGTGCCTGCTGGCGGCCTGCGGCAAGAGCGCCGGACCGGGCAAATCACTGTCGCCGGTGGCCGAACAGGGGGCCGTCAGCGTGGTGACGGGCAACACCAGCCGGATCGGGGGATCCGACGCTGCCTCCGACGCGGCCGCCGTGGCCCGCTCGATCTACCCCGGCCTGACCCCCTCGAGCCGCCCCGAAGCGATCGTGCTGGTGGACGAAGGCAGCTACCAGACGGCCCTGGCGGCCTCCTCGCTGGCCAGCATCCCGCTCAACGCCCCGCTGCTCTTCAGCAGCGGCGGGTCGCTCCCGGGGGTGAGCTCCGAAGCGATCGAAAACCTCCACCCCCACGGTGACGCCTCGCTGGGAGGGGCCCAGGTCATCAGGGTGGGCTCCTCGGCCTCGGTTCCCGGCAAGCTGCGCACCCTGACCCTGCCCGCGCGGGCGCCGGCCGCCGCGGCGGCCGCGATCGCGCAGCTGCTGGCCCGGGCCAGGGGCAGCGAGCCCCACCAGGCGATCGTGGTCCCGACCGGGGCACCGCGCTCCCAGCTGATGCCGGTGGCGGGGCTCTCGGCCCAGAGCGGGGCGCCGATCCTGTTCGCGACCTCGGCCGGAGTGCCGAGCGCCACCGCCGCGGCGCTGCAGCGG